>JBJTFE010000249.1:0-18637 GCA_046093265.1 Phenylobacterium sp.
CTCCCCGCCGGTGGGGAAGTCCGGTCCGGGGACAATGTCGAGGAGTTCGTCGAGGGGGATGTCCGGACGTTCGACCAGTGCGAGGGCGGCGTCGATGATCTCGCCCAGATTGTGGGGCGGGATGTTGGTGGCCATGCCCACCGCGATCCCGCCGGCTCCGTTGACCAGCAGGTTCGGGATCCGGGACGGGAGGACGACGGGTTCCTTTTCCTTGCCGTCGTAATTGTCCTTGAAGTCCACCGTATCCAGGTCGAGGTCGGCAAGGAGGGCGGTGGCCGCCTTGGTCATGCGGCACTCGGTGTACCGCATTTGAGCGGGAGGATCCCCGTCCACCGAGCCGAAGTTGCCCTGGCCGTCGACCAGCAGGAGGCCCATGGAGAAGGGCTGCGCCATGCGGACCAGGGCGTCATAGACCGACTGGTCCCCATGCGGGTGCAGGCGGGCGAGGACGTCGCCGACCACGCGGGCGGATTTGGAGTAGGGACGGTCCGGGCTCATGCCCAGGTCGTTCATGGAGAACAGGATCCGCCGGTGCACCGGCTTGAGGCCATCGCGGACGTCCGGAAGGGCGCGGCTGACGATCACGCTCATGGCGTAATCGAGGTAGGAGCGGCGAAGCTCGTCCTCGATGGTGATCGGCGCCACGCCAGGCGCGCGTCCGTCTTCGGACGGGTAGGGACCGGTGGTGCTCAACGGGGGGACTGGCCCTTAGAATCAGGCGGGAAATGGCCTGAATTTTCTTACCATTTCACCGTCTGCGGGCCAACCTGAAGGCCGGCGAAGAGACCGCGCTTCGCCGCCCGGATTTCGAGGCGGCGGCGCGCTTCAGAAGGGGATTTCGTCGTCGAGGTCGGCGGAGAAATCCTCGCGCGGGCCGGCGGGCTGGGCGCGTGCGCCCGACGAAAAGCCGCCGCCATAGTCGCCGCCGCTTTCACGCGCGCCGCCGCCATCCTCGCCACGTCCGTCGAGCATGGTCAGTTCGCCCCGGAACTTCTGGAGCACGACCTCAGTGGAGAATTTCTCCTGGCCGGACTGGTCGGTCCACTTGCGGGTCTGCAGCGCCCCCTCGATGTAGACCTTGGAGCCCTTTCGCAGATAGTTCTCGGCCACCTTGACCAGATTGTCGTTGAAGATCACCACCCGATGCCACTCGGTCTTTTCCTTGCGCTCGCCGGTGGTGCGATCGCGCCAGGTCTCGGAGGTCGCGACCCGCAGATTGGCGACCCGGTCGCCGGAGCCGAGGCTGCGGATCTCGGGATCGGCCCCCAGATTGCCCACCAGAATGACCTTGTTGACGCTGCCCGCCATGACTCTCTCCATCAGCTTCCGTAGGTGCGGGCCGCAGCCCTGCGCAAAGCTAGCCGAGGCCCGGAAGCAGAGCAATGCAAATGTTCACGCCTTGTTCTCGTTTTTTCGGCTCGTCCACAGCGGAATTCGGGATCAGGGGGCGACGGGTTGGGATCCGGGCAGAACGAGGCGGCCGTCACCGGACCGGACGAGCGCGAGGAACTGGTTCCCCTCCCAGGACGTGGAGGTGTAGATGCCCGCCGGCGTCAGGAACAGGAAGTTGCCCTGGTAGGCTCCGGCGATCCGGATCTGATTGCCGCCCATGTTCAGGAAGCGGATGCGCATGGCCTCCAGCGCCGCGGCGCAGTGCTCCAGGTCCGGCTGGGTCGAAGGCAGGCGGTTGTACTTCAGCCCGTCCTTGGCCGGCTGGACATGGTAGCAGACGCCCCGCGTACCCGGGGGCTCGATCTGCCGGGAGCAGGCAAGAAGGACCGAACCCGCAGCAGCGGCGAGGAGGACGGCGGCGAGGCGTGAGACGGAGAGGCGCATGTTGGGCAGACTACCTCTCTCCGGGCCTCAGGGCGAGCCCTGCGCTTGGCGCGTCGCGCTCAGGTCTGAGGAAGTCCGCAGTTGGGGTCTTGCTCCACCAGCAGCCGGAAGGTCCGGTTGTCGGCCGAGATTTCGACGCGGCCGGTCACGAGCCTGAGCGTCTGAGCGCCCCAGCGACCGTAGGACGCCTCTCCGGGACGTTCGCAACGGCCGGCGAACAGGAGCTGAACGCAGGCGGACTGAGCCATTTCCCCCGGCAGCCGCCGCCAGTCCGTCCCGTTGTGCCGCCAGCATGACGCAAGGCCGCCGGCCGGGGTGCCGCCTCCCGCTCCCTGCGGCTCAGGCGGCTTGATGACCTCGACGGGGAGAGCGGGCGGCGGCTGCGACAGGTTGGCAAGATCGCCGGACCCGACGCGAGGCTCTCCAGAGGGGTCTGTATTCGCCTCCAGCGTCCCCGACGCGATCCCGTTGCGCTGCGCGCAGTCCTCAAGCGGGAGCTCGCCAACAAGCCGGCCCTGCACAAAACAGCGCAGCCGGAGGGGTGAGGGCGGCCCCGGGTCGCCCCGCCGACCGGCCTCGACCACCAGGCCGCCTTCGGAGGCCGGCGGCGGCCCCTGACCCGGACGGCCCAGGACCAGAACCAGCATCGCCAAGGCCAGACCTGCGGCCATGGCGACGGCGGCGCCCAGCAGAACCAGGCGTCCCACGGGTCTCGCCCTGGAGGGGTCCGTTTCCACTTGCGCGCGCCTGTTCCTTTTCGAGCCCAGGTTTAAAGGGGCAAGACCGGCTGGAAATCAATAAGGCGCTGTCATGATCGAAAGAGCGGTCGCCGGTTGGCGGATCGACCGGAGGGCCGCCAGCGCCAACACGAGTCTTTCAATTCCCCTTATGAGGCGGAAGGCCGACCCTGGACGGCGCCCGAAGCTGTCATCTCGATCCTGTCAGCTTGGCCAGGGCGTCCTGGTAGTTCGCAATCTGCTTCTGGAGGTAGGCCGGAACCTGGGACTTGCCGCTGGCTTGCGCGGCCTCGGCCTTCTTCACCGCCTCCGGCGTCGCGGCGTCCTTCAGAGCGCGGTAGGTGGAGCGGATCACCGTAATCGCCCCGGCGAGCTCGGCGGCCGCGTGGTTGATCTCGTCGGTGTTGTCGAGGTTGATCTTGCTGTTCAGCTTCAAGCCATAGATCGGGAAGCCGCCGTCGGCGGGAAGCAGCTTGCCGTCCCGGGAAGGTCCTGTTGCACGAAGCGCGCCCTCGGGCAGGCCGAGCGCCTTGAGGGCGTCCTTGCCTTCCGGGCCGGCGATCAGTTCGACAACGTTCCGATTTGTGGCGGGCTTGACCTGAAGTTTCCGGCCCCCGTCCAGAGTCATGACCCGAACGTCGGCCTGCCCGCCCATCGCCCGCTTCATCTTGTCCGCCAGGGTGGTCAGGGTCTCGCCCTCTGCGACGGTGATCGTCGTGGTCGGGCCATTGAGGCGTGAGCGCACCTTGAGCTGGTCGCCCGTGCGAATGGAGCTGACGGCGTCGAGCCGGAGGGAGTCGGCCTGATTGACCAAACCCGTGGGCAGCCCCAGTCGGTCGAGAACGCTTGCGCCGCCCGTATCCACAGCGATTGCGGAGGGCGTGACAAAGCCGTCCTTGCCGCTGAACCGCCGGGACCAGGGGGAGTTTCCGGTCACCGGATCAATCTCCGAGACGAAACCATCGACCGTGCCGATCCTGTCCATCCCTGGCATCGCCGCCTTGCTGGTCCCCGTGATGAAGACACGGTTATCCTTGATCGAAACGCCGGTGATGGCGTCCTCGCCGGCGCCTCCGACGTAGGTCACGCGATCATCAGCGCCCGGTTGCAGCGAGGCGGAGAGGCGGATCACAAAGCCATCCTGACCGCCCGAATATGCATTCGTTACGTTCCCGGCGGTCAGGTCGCCCGACCAGGTGTTTCCGGTGAGGATCACCCGTCCATCCGCCATCCCGAGCCCGGTGATGTCGCCCCCGCCGAGGCTGCCCAGATTGCGGGTCTCGGCAAGCACCGGTGCGCCGCTGGACAGGTCGAACCGCCGCACGACGGCGAACCCGCCTTCATTCGCGGCGAGATAGAGGTCGTTCCCGTTGACCAGAACGCCCTTCGCCGCATCCTTCCCGGACGTGCCGGTGACCGCCGACGCCGCGTAGGTCACGGTGTTCTTCGGACCCGTCGAATAGGTCTCCAGGAAGACGTCCGACTGGCCGAGCCCGTCCAGATTGCCGCGGCCCGTTGAGGCGTTTCCGGCGACGTAGAGTTTGCCGTCGGCGCCCCAGGCGAGGTTGGTCGCCTCATCATCGCCGCGGGATCCGCGCCTCTGGGTCCAGAGCTCTTCGCCGGCCGCGTTCAGAACCGTGACGAAGCTGTCGGACACATCCCCTTTCGTCTCGGTTGTGGAGCCCGTCGTCGCCCCCTCCAGCTTGCCTTTGACCTTTCCGGCGATCGCGATGCGCCCGTCGTTCCCGACCGCCATGGACATTCCAAAGCCTTCGTCCGAGGCCCCGAGATCTCGGCTGAACAGCAGCTTGCCGGCGGAGTCGAACTTCTGGAGGATCACGTCGCGGTCGCCGCGCAGCCCCTGCCCGTTCACCCCACCCGTCGCATCGGAGAGGACCAGGACCGAACCGTCCGCGAGCGTGTGCATAGACCTTACCGAGGTCAGAGCGGCGTCCATGGTCTTCGACCAGACCTGCCCCGACGCGAGGGGCTCCGGGGTGTTCAGGACGTTCGGCGGCGAAAGCGGGTCCGCCCCCGTCTGGAACTTCACGAGCTGGTTCTTGATGACGGCGTCCTTGGTCGCGGGCTTGCCGTCCGGGTCCGGATTCCCCGCCCTCTGAGCCAGGTAGATCGCAGGGACCGAGGCGACGGGCTCAAGCGAGACCGTTTCGGACGTGTCCAGCTTGAGGCTGAGCCCCCAGGAGTCCGGCGTCCTGCCAAGGGAGACCGGCTTTCCCGCGACCGTGGTGGTGCGTTCCTGACCCGGTATGCGCCGGGTTTCGAGGCGGGTCGTCAGACCTTCATCCGCGAGTTTGGCGTTCACGAAGCCGACAAAGTTGATCAGGGTGCGATCCGTCTCCGGCATGGAGGAGAGGTCGATTTCAATGTTGTGGGTCGCGCCGCCGCGGGTGACGGAAATGTTGAATTTCACCTCGCCGCTGAGGGCGGGAGACACCGCTTCCGAGCTCGTACTGACGAGGGGCGGCGTCTGGTAGCTTCCGCCCGCCGCACGGGCGCCAGCCCCGGCGCGCGCGGTGGTGCTGACCTCGCCCAGCGAAAGGCGGAGGCGTTCGAATCTCGTATTCGAGACATAGTCGACGACTTCCTTGACGCCCCGCTGGAAGGCCTTCTGGAGCTGCTGCGTATCCGCCGCAGACGTGGGCTTGGCCTTGGCGTTGTCGACCAGCTGGGAAAGCGTGTTCACGCCGTTGTAGAGGGCGAAAAGCTTCTTGTAGTCGCTGCTGGCGTTCGGCAGGTCGAGACGTGCAGCGTCTTCATCGATGACCTTGGCGCCTGCGATCACTTCCTTGGCGGCGCTGGAGAGAAGCTTGGCGTCGTTGGCGGGATTGGGCCTGGCCACAATCGACCATGGCGCGGTCGGCGCATAGAGGCGGCGAGACGCCGCCGAAACGGAGCCCGTCGAAGCCGTGGCGGCGAGATTCGAGATCAGGGAGGACTGCTGCGAGGCGGCGCCGCCCGACGACTGCCGCGACGACAGAAGAAAGGGCAATCCCGAAGACGAAACGTTTTGCATGACAGCCCGATTCCCGGCCGACTCCTCACAGGAAACGGCATGCAAGAAACGTGCTAGGACACAACCCTTTAGCGGCCGTCAACGCCATCAATTACGGAAAAGCGAGAGGATGATCTGCGGGGACTGGTTGGCGATGGAGAGAGCCTGGGCGCCAAGCTGCTGCTGAACCTGCAAGGCCTGTAGCCGCGCGCTCTCCTTGGCGAGGTCGGCATCGACAAGATTGCCTATTCCTCCCTCCAGCGAGTCGCTCAGCTTGCCGACGAAGGTATTGTGGTTCTGGATCTGTTTGACCTCAGCGCCCATTTCGGCAAGCGCGAGGCTGACATTGTCGATCGACTTGTTCAGCTTCGTCAAAACCAGCGTAGCCAAAGTATAGGTGCTGATGTTTGCAGCGGCGGTCAGGGTGATGATCGTCCCGCCCAGGCTCATGTTCTGATTTTTGAGGCTGATGAAAGTACCCCCGTCCTGATCGGACAGAAACGACAATCCGGGCGTCAGGGAGTTGTCCAGCAGCGCCGCGCCGTCGAAGGATGCATCGCGGATCACCTGGGTGATCTGCTTGAGAATCTGCTTGAAATCTGCGTCCAGCGCCTTTCGCGAGACCGACGTCAAGGACCTGTCCTGGGCGGCGACGACCTTTTCCTTCATCTGGACAAGCAGTTCCGAGACCGAATGGCCGGCGGTCATCGCCGTATCGCCGATCGACTGGGCGCGATTAAGGCCCATCCGGACCGCCGCCAGGGCGCCGACATCGGAGCGCTGGTCCTGAGCGATGGCCCAGATGGCGGCGTTGTCCTTGGCGCTTGCGACCCGAAGACCCGTTCCGAGTTTACCCTGGGTATCCTGGAGCCGATCGCTTGCGGCGGTCAGATTCTGCAGGGCGAGCATCGCCGGCAGATTGGTCTGGATCGACAGCGACATACCGCCCTCCTTGGCAATTGAGCCAGTCTGGCGAGTAAAACCGAATCGGCTCGCCAGACACTTTCTAGATGCCTTAGGGTCGCCTCAACGTGGTTTACAAATGGTTAACCGCAAAACGCAACGCACCGCTGCCGGAAAACCGGAGCGGCGACAGGGGCGAATACGGCGGCTTTGGACCGAAGTCAGACCGTCGTCTGTATGATCCCTCCTGCGGAATAGGATTCCTGGTTCCGCATCCTCAGGACCTCTTCCAGCGGATACTGCCAGACAACCTCACCGGTTCTTCGATCTATGGTCTTATAAACATAAGACCCCCCGACGGGCTCGATGACCAGGCGGAGGTCTGCTGAAGGCGGGGGCTGAAACTTTCGTATCTCCTGGACTACCGGAGCGCTCTTGCGGGGCTCCGGCCGAGGCGGAGGCTGGCCGGTCTGGATCTCCTGAACGGGTGGAGGCGCATTGACCTTGTTTTCCATGGCTCCTGTCTCCGATGAACCATCGGCATCGGAAAGACCGCGACAACCGGGGCGACGCAAGGCGCCGCCCCGGCGCCGGCGCCCGCCGCGAAGGCGACGGGCGACCTGTCGCTTACCGGAAGAGACTGAGCAGGCTCGACGGGCCCTGGTTGGCGATCGACAGCGCCTGGTAGCCCAGCTGCTCCTTGGTCTGGAGCGACTGCAGCCTCGCGCCTTCCTTGGCCAGATCGGCGTCGACAATGTTGCCGATCCCTGCATCCACGGCGTCCTGCAGCTTGTTCACGAAGTTCATGTGCGTGTACAGCGCCTTGGAACCCGTGCCCAGCTTTGCGAGCGCCAGCGAGACGAGCTGGATGGACTGGTTGACGAGGGACAGCGCCTGTGTGGCCAGGCTCTTGGTGCCGATGGTGGTCGTAGATTGTACCTTAACGTTATCACCACCCAGGCTGAGCTTCTGAGCCTTAATCGTGATCACCTTTTTGCCCGTGTCGTCCGCAAGGGCCGTGATGTCGGTGGCTGTCGAACTGATCAGGCTGGCGCCGTTGAAGCTGGTCTGCTCCGAGGCGTTCGCGATCTGGTTCCGAAGGGCGGCGAAGTCCGCGGCCATGGCTGCACGCGCCGAGGAGTTCAGCTGAACGTCGGAGGCCGCAAGGGCCTTTTCCTTCATCTGGACGAGGAGATCCGAAATCGTCTCCCCCGCGGCGATGGACACGTCGGCGGTGGACTGGCCCCGCTGGAGGGACTCCCGCACCGCATTGAGGCCCGATGAGGTCGCGCGCTGAACCTGGGCGATGGCGAAAATGGCGCCATTGTCCTTGGCGTTGGCGACCTTCTGGCCTGTGGAGATCCGGGTCTGGCTGGTCTGCAGCTGCTCCTGAGTCTTGCTCAGGTTCTGCGTGGCGTACATCGCCGGGACGTTGGTATTGATGCTCGATGGCATTTTACTGAACCTTCCTTCTTGGTGTCCGGCCGCTCATTTTGAGGGCGGGGAGCGTTTTGCTCCGCATGCCTCTCTGCAAGTTCCGGACCAGGGGAAGGTCGCACTTGAAAGCGCTATCCCTCTGTTTTCATAAGTTAATTTATTGTTCAGCATAGCTGGATCGGCAAACCCTGCCGAGCGCCCGGCAGGTTCTGCCGAGCTGACCCTGCCACTTCTGCCGAGGGCCGACCCCCTGCTCAACAGGCGTCTGAACCCGGCGGGGACGAAGCGGGAAATCAGGGTCCGGCGCAGGTCCCGGGGCCGTTTCATGACATCAGAGCCCGTTCGGAGCGCAGCCGCGAGGGGACCAGGCGGACCCCGGAGGGACCGCCTGGTCCTGCGTCCTAGCGGAACAGAGTCAACAGCTGTGCAGGCCCCTGGTTTGCTATGGAAAGCGCCTGATAGCCCAGCTGCACTTTGGTCTGGACAGCCGTCAGTCGGGCGCTCTCCTTTGCGAGGTCCGCATCCACAATGTTTCCGATACCTGCGTCGACGGCGTCCTGAAGCTTGTTCACAAAGGTCAGATGACTCGCCAGAGCCTTCGCGCCTGTACCCAGCCGGGACAGGGCCAGAGCGACATTGTCCAGCGATCTGTTCACCAGGGTGAGGGCCGCCTTCGCCGCCGCTACGGTGCCAATGGTGGTGGTCGCCGTTACGGTAACGTTGGTCGAACCCAGCGCCATGACCTGAGCCTTGACGGTCAGGACAGTGAGGCCGGAGTCGTCGGCGAGCGCCGTTACATCGAGGGCGCCGGCCTTGATCAGGTTCGCGCCGTTGAAATTGGCGTTCTCGACCGCCTTGGTGATCTGATCCCGAAGCGCGAGGAAATCCGAGTTCATCGCGGCCCGTGAAGTGGTGTTCAGTTGTACGTCCGAAGCCGCAAGAGCCTTCTCCTTCATTTGAATCAGAAGATCGGAAACGATTTCAGCGGCGGCGCTCGAGACATCAACGGTGGACTGGCCGCGCTGCAGGGATTCCCTTACCGCGTTCAGCCCGCGCGAAGTCGCTCGCTGGCTAGTGGCAATGGCGAAGATGGCGCCGTTGTCCTTGGCGTTGGCGACCTTCAGGCCCGTTGCGATCCGCTGTTCGAAGATCCCCTGTTCCGTTTGTGACGCGGTCAGATGCTGGAGCGCCAGCATGGCGCTCACGTTCGTGTTGATGGATTGAACACCCATTCGTCACCTTCCATTCTGGTCGGGGTTTCGTCCTGCGTTTTGCGGACGCGCGATTCTTCGCGACGGGCTCGGCGCAAGGATCGCGCCACGGGAGGCGGCCGGCGGCTCGGACTCAACCGGTTGTTTTAACCAAGTTTTCGGGCCATCCGCGCATTATGAGCGCAGTTTTTCGGAGCCTCAGATCCGCACCCGGCACTTTCCGCCGAGCCCTTCCTGCCGGGGATTCAGGCCTGACCGGCGAGCAGGTTGTCGAAATAGGCGATCGTGCGGGTCAGCCCGAGATCCAGCTCGACGGACGGCTTCCAGTCCAGAAGCTGACCGGCCAGGCTGATGTCCGGACGCCGCTGTCGGGGATCGTCGGAGGGAAGCGGAAGGTGCACGAGGCGCGAAGCGGATCCTGTGAGGGCGACCACCCGCTCGGCGAGGGCCCGGATCGTGAACTCCCCCGGGTTCCCGAGGTTGACCGGACCCGTGACCTCGTCCGGGGTCGCCATCAGGCGCAGGACGCCCTCAACCAGGTCGTCGACATAACAGAACGACCGCGTCTGCAGGCCCTCTCCGTAGAGGGTGATGTCTTCCCCCCTGAGCGCCTGGACGATGAAGTTAGAGACGACCCTGCCGTCGTTGGGATGCATGCGCGGGCCGTAGGTATTGAAGATCCTTGCGACCTTGATCTTCAGTCCATGCTGCCGGTGATAATCAAAAAACAGGGTTTCGGCGCAGCGCTTGCCCTCGTCATAGCAGGAGCGGATGCCGATGGGATTCACATTGCCCCAATAGTCCTCGGTCTGCGGATGGACAGCCGGATCACCATAGACCTCGCTGGTGGAGGCCTGAAAGATCCGGGCGCGCCGGCGCTTGGCCAGGCCAAGCATGTTGATGGCGCCATGAACGGACGTCTTGGTCGTCTGGACCGGATCAAACTGATAGTGAACCGGCGAGGCCGGGCAGGCCAGATTGTAGATCTCGTCAATCTCCGCGAACAACGGGAACGTGACGTCGTGTCGCATAAGCTCAAAGGCCGGATTTCCGAGCAGATGGGCGACGTTGCGGCGGGCTCCGGTATAGAAGTTGTCTACGCAAAGCACCTCGTGCCCCGCCTCCAGGAGGCGCTCGCAAAGGTGTGATCCGATGAATCCGGCTCCGCCGGTGACGAGGACACGCTTCATTGGTCTCGGCAGCTCCTCGCCCGGCGCTCAGGCCTCAGGCTGGTTCCTTGAACTCAGTCCCTGCATGATCATGCGATTCACATCAATGAGGTCCTGGATATCCTCCTGCCCCCGGACCACCTCGCTGGTGTGCTTGTTCACCCAGATCGACAGAGAAATGATCCCCGCCCGAAGTTCCTTGGGCAGCTGATTGTCCGCATGGCCGCAGTCGATCGCCAGAACCGACCAGAGGCGCCGGTTCGAATCCAGGGCCGAAATGCGACCGCTGATATCCTTGGGATCCAGCCGAGACGCCTCGACGAGCGCAAGCGTCACCTGTGAGAACAGGCGAAACTCGGTCTCACGGGGCGTTTCAGCCCGGGTCGCGGCCTGCTGATATGCCCGCAGGGACATTTCCCAACCTCACATCTTCATATTCGATCAGCTTGCGGCAGGATAACAGCGCCTTATAGTAATCCTTCTGCAGGCAATGGCGAGAAATGGTTACACACTCCGCTAACACATTGGGATTCTGAATCACGCCCATGAATTCGCTCAACCGCCTGACAAATTCATCATAGTATTGCTGAGCTTCCGCAGGCTCAAGATACATCAGCATGACTTGAAAATAAATGCGGCGGGCAGGCGAATTCACTTCTTCAGGCTGAAGGATATCTTTTTCCCGCAGGACGGAAGCTTTGTTCTGAAGGATAAGGACTCCACGTCGATCCCCGTTCTGGATCACCGCCCCGTTCAACACGAGTTTCTCGCCAGGCTTGAGGGACAGCTTCAGAGGCAAGGCCTGTATCCTGGAAGTTGCGTGGATATCTCTGGCAGACTAGGGGGAACCGTCTAACCGGCCAAGAGTTAAAGATGTCCTTAACCGAAGGCGAAGTAGGACACCCCTGCCATTAACCATTTTTTCGGGGCGAGCGCCCGACGCCCCGCGCATCAGGGTGAATTCATGATCGACGCTCCAAAGCCTGTTGCGGCCGGGAAGGCCCGGGGCGCCGTGACAGATCTCATGGGCTCCAGCGCCTCCGCCGCCGCGCTTCGCGTGCTGAGGGGGGAGCTGACCCACCAAAGGAACGCCCGAATCGCCGGTCTGCTGGACCGGGCCCTGATCGACATCAAGGCGCATCGGCCCAAGGGCGCAGCGGCCCTTGCGCTGGAAGCCCTCCAGCTGGACGAGAAATGCGGGATCGCATGGCATGTCCTGGCCATCGCCCAGGAGGGGCTGGGCGACTTCGTCACTTCGCTCAGCTGTTACGAGGCGGCCTTGGCGCTGCTGCCAGATGATCCGGAAGTGCTGATCAACCTCGGGCGGCTTGCGTTCCGGATGGGGATGCACAACACGGCCGAAAAACTCTTTCGGCACTTCCTGGCGAGAGCGCCGGATCACCCCGAGGGAATGAACAACCTGGCGCTCGCAATCGGAGCCCAGAATCGCAGTGCAGAAGCGATAGAAGCCCTGCGGGGGTTCATCGCCCTTCACCCGACACACGCGAACCTCTGGAACAGCCTGGGCGGTCTTGTCTCGGAAGAGGGCGACATCAAGAACGCCGAGATCTTTTACAAGGAAGCTCTGCGGCTGAATCCACGCATCGGCAGGGTCCGGTACAATCTTGGGTCGATGTGGCTGGATACTGGCGAGACAGAGGCGGCGCTCAAGGAAGTCGAGGGCGCCCTGAAGCGCACTCTCCCCGCCCACGAAAAGGCGATGATGACCATGACCCGGGGCCTGGCGCAGATCGCCCTGGGACGGATTGCGGAAGGCTGGCGCAACTACGAAGCGCGAATAGACCTGAACTTTCCCGACTCTACCTATTTCGCGATTCAGGCGGAACCTTGGAAACCGGGGCAGGACATCGTCGGCCGGTCACTTCTGCTGGTTGGCGAACAGGGTCTGGGCGACGAGGTCCTCTTCGGAAGCATCATTCCTGACGTCGTGGAGGCGCTGGGCCCGGAGGGGCGACTTTCCCTCGCGGTCGAGCCCCGCCTCGTCCCCCTCTTCGCCCGCAGCTTCCCCAACGCGCGTGTGGAGACCCACAAGACGGTCAGCGCAGCGGGCCGGACCGTCCGGCTCGTCCCGGCGCTGGAAGGCAAGGACGCGGGTATCGAGTACTGGGCGGCCATCGCCTCACTGCTCCAGCAATACCGCCCAAGGCTGGAGGATTTCCCGCAGAGGACAGGCTATCTGAAACCCGATCCTGAGCGTGTGGATCATTGGCGCAAAGCGCTGTCTTCCGCACCGCCTGGGCCGAAGGTGGGCCTGCTCTGGAAAAGCGCGGTGCTGAGTAAAGGTCGCCAGCGCTTTTTCTCTCCCTTCGAGGCCTGGGAGCCCGTCCTCAGGACCCCGGGTGTTGTGTTCGTGAATCTCCAGTACGGCGATTGCGACGACGAGCTGCAGTTGGCCCGCGAGCGATACGGAGTCGAGATCTGGTCGCCTCCCGGCATAGATCTCAGGCAGGACCTCGACGACGTCACGGCCCTTTCAGCCGCTCTTGACCTCGTGGTGGGCTTCTCGAATGCGACCTTCAACCTGGCCGCCGCAGCCGGCGCACCCGCCTGGCTGATCGCGTCCAAGGGCGCCTGGACACCCCTGGGTACAGATAGATACCCCTGGTACCCGCAGGTGCGTCTCTATCCGGCCCGCGCGTATGCTGTTTGGGAGCCGGTTCTCCTCGAAATTGCAAAGGACCTCGCCGCCGAATTCGGAACCTCGGGGGCAAGGAGGGCGCCCCCTGACGCGGCGGAAGAATGAGGCGTTCCATCTTCTGCCGACCGGAGCGCCGACTTTGAGCCTGAAGCCGCAGACCTTGCCCGTGTAGCAGGAGGGCCCACCGAATGACCGCCCCTCCCTCGACGCCCCTTTCGCGCGCTTTGGCCGCGCTTGACGCAGGCCGGATGGACGAAGCCGCCAGGATGGCGGAGCGCGCCGTGGAACTGGATCGCGCCTCGGTTGAAGCCTGGAGGATCCTTGCCCTGGCGCAGGAGGCGCTCGGCGACGTCCCGCAGGCGCTCGCCGCCTACGAGACCGCGCTCGGCCTTGCACCTTCGGACGCGGACCTGATGAACGGGCTTGCGAGATTGGCGCTGGAAATGGACCTGCCGTCCACAGCCCTGGGCCTGGCGCAGCATGCGTTGGTCGCCCGCCCCGGCGACGCCGAAGCCGCTCGACTGGTGGCCAGCGCGTTCGCTCGCGAAGGACGATTCGCTGAGGCGGTGCAGCACCTGACCGGACATCTGTCGCGCTTCCCCGAGCAACCGATTGTCTGGAACGTGCTGGGCGCCATCGCCTCGGACGCGGGTGAGGTCGACACCGCTGAGCTCGCCTTCGCAGAGGCCATCCGGCTCGACCCCGGCCTGGCCGCCGCACAATTCAACAGGGCGAACCTGTGGATGAACTGTGGACAAATCGAGCGCGCGCTCGCGGCTCTGGAAGCGATTCCGGAGACGGGCCTCTCGCCCCGGGAGCGCGCCACCCTGCGCTTCACGCGGGCATGCGCGCGGCTGCGACTGGGCGACCTCGATCAGGGCTGGCGTGAATATCAGGCGCGCAATGACGCCAGCCTCTCCGGGGCCGCGCACTTCGACCTGCCGGGAAGACGATGGAGCCCCGGACACCCCCTCAAGGGGCTGGATCTGCTGATTGTCGGCGAGCAGGGTCTGGGGGATGAAGTGATGTTCGGCGGCATGATCCCCGACCTGATTTCGGGCGCTGATCGACCCGCCAGCCTGTCCCTGGCTGTCGAACCCCGGCTCGTGAGCCTGTTCCAGCGGTCCTTCCCCGACGTCGTTGTGGGAGCGCACGCGACGATCGAAACGGCGGGCCGCAGGGTCCGGCGATTGCCGACGCCCACCAACCTGACGGGCTTCGGAAGCTGGGCCCCCATGGGCGACCTGCTCCCCGTTCTGCGACCGGATGCGGCCGCCTTTCCGGACCGCAGGGGATATCTGAAGGCAGATCCCCATGGGGTCGCGCAATGGCGGGAATGGCTGTCTCAGAAGCCCCGGGGCCTGAAGTTCGGCCTCCTCTGGAAGAGCGGCCTGATGACCGGGGCCAGACGCCTCGCGTTCGCCGGATTTGAAACCTGGGCGCCCGTCCTCACCACCCCCGGCGCGACCTTCGTCAATCTTCAGTACGGCGATACCGACGAGGAGATCGCCTTTGCGCAGAGCAGGTTGGGGATCAAGATCCTCACCCCTCCGGGTCTGGACCTGAAGCAGGACCTTGAGGGCGTGGCGGCCCTCTCTTGCGCGCTCGATCTGGTGATCGGGGTCTCGAACGCCAGTTTCAACCTCGCGGCGGCCTGCGGCGTCGAAGCCTGGCTGGTGAGCGCGGCGGACGCCTGGACCCTGCTGGGGACGGACGCCTACCCCTGGTATCCGCAAGTCCGGCTCTTTGCGTCGCGTCGGCCGGGAGACTGGGAGGAGGTTATGGAAGGCGTCGCGCAGGCCCTGAAGGTCATGACCGCCGACTGACCTTCGGCCGGGGCGAGGCTCTGCGCCGTCCGTCTGGTCGAGCGGAAGCGGCTTGAATGTCACCGGCCAGCCTTTAGTGTGCCTTCAGGTTTGAAACATTTATTCGGGCGTCCGTCCAAAGGGCCGGCGTTTTCGGGGAGCCCAGATGAGCCAGCGTTTTGAAGGCACCGAAAACTATGTCGCCACCGACGATCTCAAGGTGGCCGTCAACGCCGCCATCGCCCTTGAGCGGCCCCTGCTGATCAAGGGCGAACCCGGCACCGGAAAGACCGTGCTGGCCTACGAAGTCGCCCGGGCGCTCGACGCAGAACTGATCACCTGGCACATCAAGTCGACCACCAAGGCGCATCAGGGCCTCTACGAGTACGACGCCGTCACCCGCCTGCGGGACAGCCAGCTCGGCGACGAGCGGGTCAAGGACGTCCGTAACTACATCAAGAAGGGCAAGCTCTGGGAGGCCTTCACCGCCCCCAAGCGCCCGGTCCTGTTGATCGACGAGATCGACAAGGCCGACATCGAGTTCCCGAACGACCTCCTGCAGGAGCTCGATCGGATGGAGTTCTATGTCTACGAGACCAACGAGACGATCCGCGCCGAGATCCGGCCGGTGGTCATCATCACCTCCAACAACGAGAAGGAGCTGCCGGACGCCTTCCTTCGCCGCTGCTTCTTCCACTATATCCGCTTCCCCGAGGCGGAGACGATGAATGACATCGTCGAGGTCCACTATCCGGGCATCAAGCAGAAGCTGGTCTCCGAGGCCCTGCGGATTTTCTACGACATGCGCAAGGTGCCGGGCCTGAAAAAGAAGCCCTCCACCTCCGAGCTGCTCGACTGGCTGAAGCTCCTCATGGTGGAGGACATCAGCGACGAGATGCTCAAGGAGCGCGATCCCACCAAGCTGATCCCGCCCCTGCACGGCGCCCTCCTGAAGAACGAGCAGGACGTCCAGCTGTTCGAGCGCCTCGCCTTCCTGGCCCGTCGCGAGAGCGGCCCGCCCCGCCCTGCCCAGTAAAGCCCCGGCCTGAAACGGCGTCGCAGCCCCCAATGGCAGACGCCCCGGCCTCGCGACCGGGGCGTTTTCTTTTCCAGACCCTCCGTAAAGGTTCAGGCCTTCTGGACTTCGACGATCTTGTAGGTCAGGGGTTGGCCGTCTTCATCGGTGACGGTGACGTATTCCCCGACGACGAAACGATGATCACCGAGCCGGTGAACCGGCTCGTCATCGTCGCTGGAGTCCGAGTCGTAGTCGAAGAACCAGTTCTGGCCCCGGCGAGCCAGGCGGCCGATTACGGGATCTTCGTCCGGGGCGAAACGGCGAACGGAACAGTCCGCACGCGCCTTGACGAAGGCTTCGCCGTCCAGGCGGCCGTCTGCGGCGAGCGGAGCCGTAAGCGTGTAGCCCCGCCGGTCATCACCACCGAACTCGGAGCCAGGATTGCGGGCGAGCCGCATGACGATACGCGAAAGGGACATGCATTGAACCTCTAGTGGGACAGGAAAAGTGACGGCGCATCGGCTGCGAGCAGGTTGCGGGTGGTGCCCCCGAAGATGAATTCCTGCAATCTCGGGTGCCCGAAGGCGCCAGCGACCAGGAGATTGGCCCCGACCCGCTCGACAGCGCCCAGGAGCAGCCGGGCCGCCTCACCCTTGTCGCCAAGCACCTCGATCTCAGTCTGGACCCCTCGAGCGGCGTAATAGGCCCGCAGACGATCGGGATCGAAATGTCGGGAAGTCGCCTTAGGGGCGGCGAGCAGGACAACCCGGGAGGCCTTCTCAAGCAGGGGCAGGGCCAGACGGGCGGCCCGGCTGGCTTCCTTGCCGCCGTCCCAGGCCACGGCGACGACGCCGCCTGCCTCAAATCCATTGCGCGCAATCAGCACCGGCCTCTGTTCGTCGGCGACGATCTGCTGGAAGCACTCGGCGAGCGGACCCCGCCCCCGGGCCGGGTCATCCCCGAAGACAACGAGGTCCGACAGCCGCGCCTCGGCCGACAGGGCCGCCCAGACCGGGCTCTGCAGGGCGGTGAAGGTCTTCTTGGCGTAGTCGCACGCCTCGAACGCAGCCCGGGAGCGGGCCTCGCCGGTCGCCGCAGCCTGCCGCAGGGTCTCGATGGCCGTGGTCTGCACGCCACCCAGATACCCCTCGCCCAGCCAGGGCATGATGTCCGCCACGTCCGCAGGCGCGAAGACCGCGGACACCTCAGCCCCGAAGGGCCCGGCGGCCTTTACGGCCGCAGAAAGCACGGCTGCGTCGCCCTCGGCGCCCGCCAGCGGCGCCATAACCCTCGCCCAGCTCACCCGGCATCTCCCTGGTTCCAGCGGACCCTAAGCCCAAAGCCTGCGCACCGTCATTGATCTTTCTCAAGCCCCGGTGCACCTGTCGCCCATGCTTACCCCGGAAAATCTGCAGTGAAACGCGCCGCCGCAAGCCGCCCCAGGGCCTGGCAGCGCATGCTGTCTGGCCGACGCCTGGACCTTCTGGACCCCTCGCCCCTCGATATCGAGATCGAGGACATCGCACACGGTCTCGCCCGGGTGGCGCGCTGGAACGGCCAGACGTCTGGCGAGCATGCGTTTTCCGTGGCACAGCATTCCCTGGTGGTCGAGGAGATCTGTGTCCATCTGAAGCCGGACCTGGACCCCCGCTGGCGCCTGGCCGCCCTTCTCCATGACGCCTCGGAGTACGTCATCGGTGACATGATCAGTCCCTTCAAGGCCGCCCTTGGATATGACTACAAGGCCTTCGAGCACAGGCTGGAGCAGGCGATCCACATCCGTTTCGGCTTGCCCGCCCGCACGCCTCCGGACATCCGGAAGCTGATCAAGGCGGCGGATCGCACCTGCGCCTTCTTCGAAGCCGTCCAGCTGGCGGGTTTCGGACCTGAGGAGTCGGTCTCCCTGTTCGGCAACCCGCCCGCCGGCCTGAACATCGACATTGATCCCCTGGCGGCGCGGCCAGCGCAGCTCCAGTATGTCAGGCGCTTCCACCTGCTTTCCGAAGCCGCCGGATTCGGACCGTCGGCCGGCAAGTCTCCGGCGGATTAGGGACATGCCCCAGCGCATCGTCATCGGGCTTTCGGCGGTGGTCGCCGCGGTGTCCGGAGGCCAGGCCCGGGTGCTGACTGTACGCCCGCCCGGACAGCCCGCCGCCCTGCCCTTCGGCCCCTTCGACCCGGAGGCCGACCGGACCTTCGAAATCGCGCTAAGGACGTTTGTCTCCGCCCAGACCGGGTTCGATCCGGGCTATGTCGAGCAGCTCTACACCTTCGGGGACAAGGGCCGCGACGCCCCGCTGGCCGCGGTGGACGGCGCCGCGGCGGCGCGGGTGATCTCGGTCGGCTATCTCGGTCTCGCCGCGCGATCCGACTCGACGGCCCTTGAGGGGGCTTCATGGTCGGCCTTCAATGACTTCTTTCCCTGGGAGGACTGGCGCGAAGGCCGTCCCGCCGCCCTGGACGGGGTCGAGGCCGCCCTGCGCCGCTGGGCCGAGGGAAACCCCGCCCGGCTCTCCCGGGCCCGGCTCCTCTTCGCCCTCGACGAGGCGCCCTGGAACGAGGAGCGCGCCCTGGAGCGATATGAACTGCTCTATGAGGCCGGTCTTGCGCCCGAGGCCGCCCGGGACAGGGGTGAAGCCCCAGACCCTGAAATCGCCCGGCTGGGACTGGCCCTGGGCGCGCCGATGATCTCGGACCACCGCCGGATTCTCGCCACCGCACTCTCCCGCCTGCGGGGCAAGCTCAAGTACCGACCGGTCATCTTCGAGATGATGCCGGACGCCTTCACCCTCTCGGCCCTTCAGCGCGCGGTGGAGGCGGTGGCGGGGGTTCCCCTGCACAAGCAGAAC
>JBJTFE010000250.1:0-5526 GCA_046093265.1 Phenylobacterium sp.
GGACGGGCGTCTCGCCGCCTGGACAGGCGAGACCGACATCTTCATCACCCCGGGCAGCCGGTTTCGCATTACCGACGCCCTGATGACCAACTTCCACCTGCCAAAGTCGACCCTCTTCATGCTGGTCAGCGCCCTTGCAGGGCTGGGTGCGATGCGCTCCGCCTACGCCCACGCCATTGCCTCGGGCTACCGCTTCTATTCCTACGGCGACGCCAGCCTGCTCTGGAGGGCGGAATGAGCGCCCCGGCCTTCGATATCGCCGCAACCGACGGCGCCGCCCGGACGGGTGTCCTGAGGACCGCCCGGGGCGCTCATTCCGCCCTCCAGAGCAGGCTAGCGTCGCCGTAGGAGTAGAACCGGTAGCCGGTCGCGATGGCGTGGGCGTAGGCCGAGCGCATGGCGTCCAGCCCTGCAAGGGCGCTGACCAGCATGAAGAGGGTTGATTTCGGCAGGTGGAAGTTGGTCATCAGGGCGTCGGTAATGCGAAACCGGCTGCCCGGGGTGATGAAGATGTCGGTCTCGCCTGTCCAGGCGGCGAGACGCCCGTCCTCCGTCGCGGCGCTCTCCAGGAGCCGCAGCGAGGTGGTGCCGACGCAGATCACACGCCCACCCGCCGCCCGGGCGGCGTTGATCCGCCCGGCGACCTCGGAGGTGATCTCACCCCATTCCGCATGCATCCGGTGCTGGCTCAGGTCCTCGGTCTTGACCGGAAGGAAGGTGCCCGCGCCCACGTGCAGGGTCACGCGCGCCAGGTCGACGCCCGAAGCCGCCAGGCGGTCGAGGAGCTCCGGAGTGAAATGCAGACCGGCCGTCGGCGCCGCCACAGAGCCCTCCCGCCGGGCGTAAACCGTCTGGTAGTCGCTGCGGTCACGGTCATCCTGGCGCCGTTTGGAGGCGATGTAGGGCGGCAGGGGCATTTCCCCGACCCGGGCGATGGCGGTGTCGAGATCCGGCCCCGCCACGGCGAAATCCAGGGTGAATTCGCCGGCCTCGCCCTTCGCCGCAACACGGGCGGACAGGTCGCCGAACCGAAGTTCGTCTCCCTCGGCGATCTTCTTCCCCGGCCGCATGAAGGCCCGCCAGGTCCCCTCGGACACCCGCTGGTGAAGCGTGGCCTCCACGGCGATGTCGGAACTCGCGCGCAGCCTGCGTCCACGCAGCCTCGCCGGGATCACCCGGGTCTCGTTGACCACCAGGATGTCGCCGCTCCGCAGCAGGGACGGGAGGTCCCTCACCGTGTGATCCGACAGCACGCCTCCGGGCCGCACCTGAAGCAGGCGCGCGGAGTCGCGCGGCTCCGCAGGCCTGAGGGCGATACGGTCTTCCGGAAGCTCGAAGTCGAAGTCCGAGAGTTGCATGGACCGGGCTGATGCCCGCGCCGGTCCCTACGCGTCAAGCGCCTCAGGCGTCGGCGGTCACCTTCATGGAGACAATCTTGCCCGGTGCGCGGAGGCTCGCCCTTTGGCAGGGCGTCGATATGCTCCATGCCTTCGGTCACTTCGCCCCAGACCGTGTACTGGCCGTCGAGGAAGGTCGCATCGCCAAAGCAGATGAAGAACTGGCTGTTGGCCGAGTTCGGATTGTTGGTCCGGGCCATGGAGCAGACGCCGCGCACATGCGGCTCGCGGGAGAATTCCGCAGGCAGGTTGGGCTTGGACGAACCACCCGTTCCGGTGCCATTCGGGCACCCTCCCTGGGCCATGAAGCCCGGGATGACGCGATGGAAGAGGACACCATCATAGAAGCCCTCTCGCGCGAGCTCCTTGATACGGTCCACGTGCTGGGGCGCCAGATCGGGACGCAGGCGGATGGTGACCTGACCCGTCTCGGTCTCGAGCAGAAGCGTGTTTTCGGAGTCCATCACTTTACCTCTGAAGGGATGCTGACGGCGCAAGCCGTGAAATCTGCGCCGAGGCCGGCCCGGACCCGCGCGACCTCCGCCGCGAACCAGGGGCTGCGGGGATCGATGACCCGGACCCTGGGGCGGGATGCGACCGGCATGTCCGACAGGACCTGGACCTTCGTCATGACATCCTGCGGCGCCTCGACGGGCTCCCCCGTCTTGAGGGCACGGACAACCTCGAGGCCCGAGATCACTCGGCCAAAGGCCGTGTAACGCTTCTCAAGGGAGGGATAGGCCTGGCGCATGAGGAAGAACTGGCTGTTGGCGCTGTCGGGAGCCTCACCGCGCGCCATTCCAGCCACGCCCTGACAATAGAGCGCCCAGCCCGAGACCCGGCCGTCCGCCGTCATCGGCATGAGCTGGGAGCTCTGGGTCATCACAGGCAGGGACCCGATGAAGCCGATCTCGGCTACGGCCTGGTCCGCCACCTGGACGAAGGGGGTGTCCGCCCCTCTGCGGAAGGTGAACTCGGCCGCCAGGTCGGGCAGTTCGCTGCCGCCCCTGCCGTTGTCCTGCGGATCGCCGGTCTGGGCCATGAACTTATCAATGACACGGAAAAAGCTGCGCCCGTTGTAGAACCCCTGGCGGGCCAGTTCCCGGACCCGACCGACGTGGGTGGGGGCGGCAAGGGGAACAAGCTCGACAAGTACCCGGCCCTTGTTGGTGTCGATGACCAGGACGTCCTGGGGATCGGGAGTGCGCCAGTCCGATGCCGCTGGCGGAGCCGGCGCTGCGGGAGGCGCCGGCGACTTCGAGGCGGCGAGCGCCGGAGCGGAGAGTGCGGCGGCCAGGGCGGCGGCGAGACCGGGGCGGATGAGGCGGTTCAACGGTTCACCTTGGCCAGCAGGGCCTCCTTGACCCGCGGGCTCACGAATTTGGTGACATCACCGCCCAGGGTGACAATCTCCTTGACCAGCTTGGAGGCGATGGCCTGGTGTCTTGGGTCGGCCATGAGGAAGACGGTCTCGATCTCGCGGTCGAGCTGCTGGTTCATGGCCGTCATCTGGAATTCGAACTCGAAGTCGGCCACGGCGCGCAGGCCGCGGACAATGACGTTGGCGCCGACTTCCCGGGCGAAGTGCATGGTCAGGCCCTCAAAGGGCTGGACGACGATCTCCGCGGACGCCTTCAGGGCCGCCGCCTCGGCCTCGACAATGGCCACGCGCTCCTCGAGGGAGAACATCGGACCCTTGCCGGTATTGATGGCGACGCCCAGCACAAGCCGGTCCACAAGCTTCACCGCCCGACCGATGATGTCGATATGCCCGTTGTGAATCGGATCGAACGTGCCCGGATAAAGACCAACACGCTTAGGCATAGAGGTTTCCCCAACTCGCACCCGTCTTCGCCTTTCGCCGGGTTGAAGGGGTCTGGCAAGAACTAATTTCCCCGCCGAAGACCCCCGACGTGTCGTTCAGACTTCGGCTTCAGGCGACGCCGCCTCATCCTCGCCGCCACCCGGATCGGCCAGCCGCTCGACGGAGACGACGTGTTCCTCGTCCGTGGTCCGGAAGATGATCACGCCCTGGCTGTTGCGCCCCACGACCCGGATCTGCGCGACGGGCGTGCGGATCAGTTGCCCCTGATCGGTCACGAGGAGGATCTCGTCATGCTCTTCCACCGGGAAGGAAGCGGCAAGACGGCCGCCGCGGCGCGACAGGTCCTGGGCCAGAAGCCCCTGCCCGCCCCGGCCGGTGCGGCGGAATTCGTAGGCTGAGGATCGCTTGCCGTAACCCTCGGTGGAGACGGTGAGGATGTGTTCCTCCGCCGCGCCGAGCTCGGCGATGCGCTCGGGGCTGAGGGCGACAAGACCCGAGACGGTTTCGTCCTCGCTTTCGTCCTCCGCGACCTGCGCCTCGTCTCCTTCCGCGGCTTCGTCGGAGGCCGCTCGACGCATGGCGTTGGCGTGACGGACGTAGGCGGCGCGTTCTTCGGCGGTGGCGGAGACCGCCCGCAGTATGGCCATGGAGATGACTTCATCACCCTCCGCCAGCCGAACCCCGCGGACACCGGTGGAGTCCCGGCCCGCGAAAACCCTGACCTCGTCCACGGCGAAGCGGATGCAGCGCCCCAGCGCCGTGGTCAGGAGGATGTCGTTTTCCTCCGCCCGGCAGAGCGCCACACCGACGATGGAGTCTCCCTCGTCGAGCTTCATGGCGATCTTTCCGTTACGGTTGATCTGGGCGAAGTCGCTGAGCCGGTTGCGCCGGACGTGGCCCGAGCGCGTCGCGAACATGACATCGAAGCCGCCCCACTCCGCCTCGTCCTCCGGCAGGGCGACGATGGAGGTCATGGTCTCGCCCGGCTCGATGGGGAAGAGATTCACGAACGCCTTTCCGCGGGAAGTCGGGGCGCCGACGGGCAGACGCCAGACCTTGAGCCTGTAGACCTTGCCTCCGGAAGAGAAGAACAGCATCGGCGTGTGGGTCGAAGCCGATATCACCCGGGTGACGGCGTCCTCATCCTTGGTGGCCATGCCCGAGCGGCCTCGCCCGCCGCGGTGCTGGGTGCGATAGGTGATCAGGGGCGTCCGTTTGACATAGCCGCCGTGTGTGACGGTGATCACCATCTCCTCGCGGGCGATCAGGTCCTCATCCTCGAAGTCGCCTCCGCCATCAACGATCTGGGTCCTGCGAGGGATGGCGAAGTCCGTCTTCACCTGGACAAGCTCGTCGCGGACGATGCCCATCAGAAGCTCGCGGGACTCCAGTATGGCGAGCAGGCGGGAAATGCCGCCGGTCAGCTCGCCGGCCTCCTCGAAGATCTCCTCGCGCCCGAGCCCGGTCAGGCGCGACAGGGTCAGGGCCAGGATGGCCCGCGCCTGGTCATCGGTAAGGCGGATGCTGTCGCCGCCGACCACAAGCGTGCGCGGATCGGCGATCAGTTCGACCAGGGGCAGCATGTCCCCCGCCGGCCAATCCCGCGCCACCAGGCGCTCACGGGCTTCGGACGGGTCCTTCGAGGACCGGATGATCTGGATGAACTCGTCGATATTGGCCACGGCGATAGCGAGGCCCACAAGGACGTGACCCCGGTCCCGCGAGCGGGAGAGTTCGTGACGCGTCCGGCGCAGGACAACCTCTTCGCGGAAGTCGACGAAGGCCTGCAGCATTTCGCGCAGGCCCATCAGCTCCGGCCGGCCCCGGTTCAGGGCCAGCATGTTGACGCCGAACGAGGTCTGCAGGGGCGTGAACCGGTAGAGCTGGTTCAGGACCACATCGGCGGAGGCGTCGCGCTTGAGCTCGACCACAACGCGCATGCCCTGACGGTCGGACTCGTCTCGCAGGTCGGCGATGCCCTCGACCCGCTTGTCGCGAACCAGCTCGGCGATCCGTTCGACCAGCACCGCCTTGTTCACCTGAAACGGAATGGCGGTGATGATAATGGCCTCGCGGTCCTTGCGGATCTGTTCGATGGCGGCCGTCCCCCGCATCACCACGGAGCCGCGGCCGGTCATCAGGGCCGAACGCGCGCCCGAACGCCCCATGATCTCCCCGCCGGTGGGGAAGTCCGGTCCGGGGACAATGTCGAGGAGTTCGTCGAGGGGGATGTCCGGACGTTCGACCAGTGCGAGGGCGGCGTCGATGATCTCGCCCAGATTGTGGGGCGGGATGTTGGTGGCC
>JBJTFE010000251.1:0-4093 GCA_046093265.1 Phenylobacterium sp.
GTGCGGGGACGGGCCTTCGCAAGGGCGGGGGCGGCGCCAGGGCCGGCGCAGCAGGCTCGGGCGGGCGGACCTCCGGAGCGCTCTCCGGCGCCGGCGGATCGGGTGTAGGCTCTGCCGCCGTCTCCGGCGCCCCGGCGGCCGCCAGCGCCGCGGCCAGGTGGCCGGAGTCCGCCAGCCGCACGGCGACGGGCGGACCCTCGCCGGCAGGATCTCCCACGGCCGGCCGGACAAGGACGAGCGCCGCCAGCACCCCCATGTGCAGGAGGGTTGACGCCAGGTAGGCCGGGTTGACCTTGCCCGTCAGCGTCACGGCGTGGCGACCTCCCCGGCGGGGGGCGCGGCGTCCGCCGGGGGTCCCGCGAGGGGTCCGCCGGTATCGGTGATCAGGTTGATCCGCGTGAAGCCCCGGACGGAGAGCGCGGCCATGACCCGGGCGACCTCCTCATAGGAGACCTTGCCATCGGCGCGGACAAAGACCTCCCGCTCGGGGTCCCGGGCCGCCGCGGCAAGGGTCGGGCCAAGGGCCTCGAAGGGCGTCCGCTGCTCCTGGACGAAGATGGCGCCGTCGGCCCGGACAGAGACTGTCAGGGGGTCCTCGCTCTCGCGGATGGCCCCGGCCTCCGTCTTCGGAAGCTCCAGGGGCACCCCCGCCGACAACAGGGGTGCAGAGACCATGAAGACAATCAGCAGCACGAGCATCACGTCCACGAAGGGCGTGACATTGATCTCCGACAGGGCGGAGCGGCGGCCGCGGCCGTAGCGCCGCCGCCGGCCGCCGCCGCCGGATCCCGAGAAGGCGTCATGGGCGGACAGGGCCATGGCTCAGACCTTCGAGGCCAGGCGCCGCTGGACGGCGGTGGACAGGTCATCCGCAAATCCCTCGAGCCGGGCGGCGTAGCGGCTGACCTCGGAGGAAAAGTGGTTGAAGGCGATGTAGGCGGGAATGGCCGCGATGAGCCCGATGGCCGTGGCGAAGAGAGCCTCGGCGATGCTCGGGGCGACCACCGCCAGGCTGGTGTTCTTCTGCACCGCGATGGCCTGGAAGCTGTGCATGATCCCCCAGACCGTCCCGAAGAGACCGACGAAGGGCGAGGCGGTCGCGACAATGGCCAAGGCCGAGAGGCCGGTCTCCACCCGCAGGGACTCCCGGGCGATCGAGGCGTCCAGAACGCGGTCGATCCTCTGCACCAGGAAGGCCGCCTGCGCCTCGGACACAGGACCGCGGGACCGGGCCTCACGCCATTCGAACAGGGCGGCCTGGAGCATCCGGTGCAGGGCGTGCGGCGGGTTGTCCCCCGCCTCGAGGGCGATGTCCTCAAGGCTGCGGCCCGAAGCCGCCTCCGCCTCGAAGGCGTCCGCCGCCCGGTTCAGGCTTCGCAGGCGGAGCGCCTTGTCCAGGATGACGCCCCACGACGCCAGCGAGGCGAGCCCCAGAAGGATCATGACGGACTTCACAACCCAGTCCGCGCGGGCGAACAGGGCGACGAAAGTGAAGGATTCCGGCGTGATGGCGGCGGGCTCCATGGTCTCTCCGGGGCTGTTCTGCCAGGTCCGTTCAGGGCCCGGCGCAGACTACAGGTCAGGATGGCGAAGATAGGGCGGAACCTAGCCGCGCAGCCCCGACTTTTTGGTTAACGCCCGCCGGGGCCGCCGCCGGGCTGCGGCGGGACGGGCCTCAGCCCGCGTCGCCCAGAATGGGGGTCAATTGCGCCACCAGGCGCGGGGACGGCCGGGTCGGTCGGCCGGAAAGATCGATGCAGGCGGCCTCGACCTGCGCTTCGCACACGAGCTCCGCCCCGCGCAGGAGGCGCTGGCGGATGAACAGGCGCGGCCCGCGGATCCGCTCATAGAGGGTGCGCACCTCCAGGGCGTCGTCGATGCGCGCCGGGCGACGGAAGTCGATCTCCATGCGGACGACGGTGAAGGCCGACGGGCGTTCACCCTCCAGAAGGTCGGAGTGGGACACGCCCGCCGCCCGCAGGGCGTCGCTGCGCCCCCGCTCGAAATAGCGCAGGTAGTTGGCGTGATAGACGACGCCGGTGAAGTCGGTGTCCTCGTAGTAGATGCGCACGGGCAGGATGTGCTCGCGGCCATCGAACCGGCCGCTGGACGGGGCGTCCCTCTCGTCAGCCGGCATCCTCGTCTCCGTCAAAAAGTCCCCCCTGGCCGGCGACGGGTGGCGAAGGCGGCGGCGTCAGGCCCAGGTGCTCATAGGCCCGGGCGCAGGCCACCCGACCCCGGGGCGTGCGCTGGATGAAGCCCTGCTGGAGCAGGTAGGGCTCGATCACGTCCTCGACCGCGTCCCGGGCCTCGGCGATGGCGTAGGCCAGGGTCTCCAGGCCTGCAGGGCCGCCGGCGTAGTTGGAGATCAGGGCGTTCAGGTAGCGGCGGTCCAGGCTGTCCAGGCCGGCGGGGTCCACCTCCAGCCGGGCCAGGGCCCGGGCGGCGGCGGGCCTGTCGATGGCGGCGGCGCCCTCGGCCTCGGCGAAGTCGCGCACCCGGCGCAGCAGACGGCCGGCGACGCGCGGCGTGCCCCGGGCGCGGGCGGCGATCTCGCCGGCGCCGTCCTCGGTGAGGTTCAGGCCCAGCCGTCCCGCCGCATGGGCCAGCACCTTCCGCAGTTCGTCGACGGAATAGAACTCCAGCCGGATCGGGATGCCGAAGCGGTCCCGCAGGGGGGTGGCCAGCATGCCCGCCCGGGTGGTGGCCGCCACCAGGGTGAAGGGGGCGAGGTCGATGCGGATGGAGCGCGCGGCGGGACCCTCGCCGATCATCAGGTCGAGGACGTGATCCTCCATGGCCGGGTAGAGGATCTCCTCCACCGGCGCGGCGAGCCGGTGGATCTCGTCGATGAAGAGGACGTCCCGGGGCTCGAGGTTGGTCAGGATGGCGGCCAGGTCTCCCGCCTTGGCCAGCACCGGCCCGGAGGTGGCGCGGAAGTTCACCCCCAGCTCCCGGGCGATGATCTGCGCCAGGGTGGTCTTGCCCAGGCCCGGCGGACCGAAGAGCAGGACGTGGTCCATGGCCTCGCCCCGGCCTCGGGCCGCGTCGATGAAGATGGAGAGGTTCGACTTGGCCGCCGCCTGGCCGACGAACTCCGAAAGCGTCTGGGGCCGCAGGGCGCGATCGCCCGGCTCGGGCGGCCCCGGCTCGCCGGAGACGAGGCGGGTCACCGGCCCATCTCCTTGAGGCCCGCCCGGACAAGGTCGGAGACGGCGGCGTCGGGGCCGAGGGCGGCGGCGGCCTGGTCGACCAGCCGGCGGGCCTGCTGTTCGGCCACGCCCAGGCCCATGAGGGCGGCGACGGCCTCGCCCGCTGCGGAGACCGGGATGGGCCCGGGCGCCGGGGCGGCGGCGGCGCCCGAGGCGCTGAAGCCGGCGGACCCGATGGGCTTGCCCTTGAGCTCCACCAGGATGCGCTGGGCCAGCTTGGGGCCCACCCCGCTGGCCCGGCCCACCTGGGCCTTGTCGTCCCGGGCCACGGCCTCGGCGAGGGCGGCGGGGGGCAGGACGTCCAGCACCGCCAGGGCCGCCTTCGGGCCGACGCCCTGGACGGACTGGAGGAGGACGAAGGCGGCGCGCTCGTCGGCGTCGAGAAAGCCGTAGAGCCGGGGGCCGGCGCTTTCCGACCATTGGGTCTCGACCCGCAGGGCGACGGCCTCGCCCGCGGCGGGCAGGCGCGAGAGGGTCCGGGCGCCGCAGCGCACGACCCAGCCGACCCCGCCCACGTCGATGAGGGCCTCTTCCTCGGTGGTCTCCAGGACCCTGCCGGCCAGCCGCCCGATCATGCCGCCAACCGTCCCCGCGTGCGGGCGTGGGCGTGGGCCAGGGCCACGGCCAGGGCGTCGGCGGCGTCCGCCGAGGCGCCGGCCGACCCGGGCAGGATGCGCCCGATCATGAAGGCCACCTGGTCCTTGTCGGCGGCGCCCGTGCCGACCACCGACTTCTTGACGAGGCGCGCCGCATAGTCCGCCACCGGCAGGCCCGCCTTCGCCGGCGCCAGCAGGGCCGCCGCCCGGGCGTGGCCGAGCTTCAGGGCCGAGGCGGCGGTGGTGGTCATGAAGGTCTCCTCGATGGCCGCCTCATCGGGCGAC
>JBJTFE010000252.1:0-2364 GCA_046093265.1 Phenylobacterium sp.
GTTCCAGACCGAAGGACCGGAGACCCACCTTGGCCGCCCCTGACGCCCTCCCTCCTGCGCCGCGGCGCTCCCTGCTGGACCTTGTCGAGCGCATCGGCAACAGGCTCCCCGAGCCGGTCATGATCTTCGTCTGGCTGATCGGCGGACTCTTAATCCTGTCGACAATCGGGGCGACCCTTGGCTGGACGGCCTCCCTGCCATTCCGCAGCGAAACCCCTCCGACCTGGGGCGAGCTGGAAGGCGGGCGGCTGGTGTTCCGGGCCGAGAGCCTGCTGTCGGAAGACAACCTGGAGCGGCTGTTCACGGAGACGGCCAAGACCCTCACCGGGTTCGCCCCCCTCGGCGTCGTCCTGACCGTGATGTATGGCGCCGCCGTCGCCGAGCGTTCCGGCTTCTTCAGCGCCCTGATCCGGGCCAGCCTCCGCGGGGCCGACCGCCGGTGGCTGACCCCGATGGTGGCCCTGATCGGCATGGTCTCGCACCATGCTTCGGACGCCGCCTATCTGGTCTTCATTCCCCTCGCCGCCCTGCTCTACGCCGCTGTCGGCCGCCACCCCCTGGCCGGCCTCGCCGCCGCCTTCGCGGCGGTCTCCGGAGGCTATGCGGGCAACATCACGCCGGGACAGATCGATATCCTCCTGTTCAGCTTCACCCAGGAGGCGGCGCGCATCATCGACCCGGCCTGGACCCTCAACCCCCTTGGGAACTGGTGGTTCATCCTGGCCATCGTAGGGGTCTTCACTCCGCTGATCTGGTTCGTCACCGACCGGATCATCGAACCCCGGCTGGGGCCCTGGCGGGGCGAGCCGGACGCCGACCTCACTGCGGAGCTGGCCCGGTCGGCGCCCACCGAGGACGAGCGGCGAGGTCTGTGCCGGGCGGGGCTCGCCGCCCTCGTCGTCGCGGCGGGCTTTGCAGCCCTCGCCCTCTGGCCGGGCTTCTCGCCCCTCATCGACGAAACCAAGGCCGGGCCGGCGGCGCTCCAGCCCTTCTACACCGCCCTGATCGCGGGTTTCCTGGTGCTTTTCCTTTCAACCGGCGTGGCCTTCGGGACCGCGACCGGGGTCATCCGCTCGCACCGGGAAGTCTTCGCCATGATGACCGAGGGGATCCGGGCCATGGCGCCCTACCTCGTCTTCGCCTTCTTCGCCGCACACTTCGTGGCCATGTTCAACTGGTCCAGGCTGGGGCCGATCGCCGCCATCAACGGGGCTCATGTCCTGGAGACCCTGGACATGCCAACGCCCGCCCTCCTCCTGGGGGTTCTGGGCTTCTCCTCCGGCCTCGACCTCTTCATCGGCTCGGCCACGGCCAAGTGGAGCGCCCTGGCGCCGGTGGTGGTGCCCATGTTCATGCTGCTGGGCGTCAGCCCGGAGATGACGACGGCGGCCTACCGCATGGGGGACAGCTTCACCAACATCATGACGCCCCTGATGGCTTACTTCCCGCTGATTCTCAGCTTCTGCCGGCGCTGGGACGTCTCCATGGGCGTGGGCTCGCTCCTTGCGCTGATGCTTCCCTACGCTCTGACCTTCATGGCGGCCGGCGCCCTGATGACGGGGCTTTGGGTGGTCTTCGACTGGCCGTTGGGGCCGGGCGCGCGGGTGAGCTACAGCCCGCCCTTGTGATCTCCGCCGCAGGCGGGGCAGTGCGGATCCGGAGCGATGCGGACGGTTCGCGTGACGGCGGCCAGGGCGTCGTAAACCAGAAGCCGGCCCGAAAGCGGCTCCCCGGCGCCGGTGATCAGCTTGATCGCCTCGAGGGCCATCATGGCGCCGATCACGCCGGCCAGCGCCCCGATCACACCCACCGCCTGGCAGGTCTCGGCGTCGGGCGGCGTATCCGGGACGAAGCATCGATAACAGGGACGGCCCGGGAAAACCCCCACCTGGCCGGTCCAGCGCCCGATGGCCCCCGAAACCAGCGGCGCGCCGGTGGCGACGCAGGCGTCGCTCACCGCCAGTCGGGTGGCGAAGTCATCGGTGCCGTCGAGGACCAGGTCGAAGCCGTCGATCAGGGCGCGCGCATTCCGGGAGTCAACGGCCAGCTGGAGGGCCTGGGTCTCCACGTGGGGATTGAGGTCGGTGAGCCGCCGCAGGCCGGCGTCCACCTTCGAGCGCCCCCGGTCCGCCGTGGAGAAAATCACCTGACGCTGGAGGTTGGAGGTCTCCACACGGTCGGGGTCGACGATCACCAGTCCGCCCACTCCCGCCGCAGCGAGATAGAGGCTGGCCGGGGCGCCAAGCCCGCCCATGCCGACCAGAAGAACACGCGCCGCCTTGAGCTTCTGCTGGCCCGGACCGCCGATCTCGCGCAGGACAAGATGGCGGGCGTAACGTTCGACCTCGTCGTCGCTGAAGGACG
>JBJTFE010000253.1:0-2113 GCA_046093265.1 Phenylobacterium sp.
CCTCGGCCTCCCCGTGCCGGAGGAGAATCAGCCTGTCCATGCCCGCTCCAAATCCCTTGTAGGACGTTCATAGCCGCACCCGCGCCGTGTGCGAAGCGGTTGACAGCGAAACGGACAGGCGGTCCAAGCAGGCCGATGAAGGCCCTCTCGCCCGAACAGAATGGAATGGAGTCCGGTGGCGGTGTCTGGCGGTTCTCCGCTGACCGCCCGCTGAGGCTCGACTCCGGCGCGACCCTAGCGCCGCTCGAGGTCGCCTACCGAACTTACGGCCATCTCAACGCCGACCGCTCCAACGCGGTCCTGGTGATGCACGCCCTGACCGGGGACCAGTACCTGGCTTCGACCCACCCGGTGACAGGCAAGCCCGGCTGGTGGACCCGGGTGGTGGGACGCGGCCTGCCCCTCGACCCAGACCGCTTCTTCATCATCTGCGCCAACGTCCTGGGCGGTTGTATGGGTACGACGGGGCCGGGCTCGACCGACCCGGCGACCAGCGCGCCCTGGGGCCTGGCCTTCCCGGTGATCACCATCGCCGACATGGTCCGCGCCCAGGCCATGCTGGTGGAGGCCCTGGGGATCGAGACCCTGTTCGCCGTGGTCGGGACCTCCATGGGTGGCATGCAGGCCCTGCAATGGGCGGCGGACTATCCCGAGCGCATCTTCTCGGCCATCTGCATCGCCGGCGCAGCCCGGCATTCGGCCCAGAACATCGCCTTCCACGAGGTGGGCCGGGCGGCGATCATGGCCGACCCCGACTGGCGCGGCGGCGCCTACGAGGCGGCGGGGGTGCGGCCGGAGAAGGGCCTGGCTGTGGCGCGCATGGCCGCCCACATCACCTATCTTTCCGAGACGGCCCTGCAGCGGAAGTTCGGCCGCGAGCTGCAGCGCGACGGCCTGTCCTGGGGCTTCGAGACCGACTTCCAGGTGGAGAGCTACCTGCGTCACCAGGGGGCCAGCTTCGTCGACCGGTTCGACGCCAACTCCTACCTCTACATCACCCGGGCCCTGGACTATTTCGACCTCGCCGCCGCCTATGACGGCCAGCTGGCGGGGGCCTTCGCCCGGGCGCGGGACGTGCGTTTCTGCATCCTGTCCTTCTCATCGGACTGGCTCTACTCCACGGCGGAGAGCCGGCACGTGGTGCGGGCCCTCAACGCCGCCGGCTGCCGGGCCAGCTTCGTGGAGATCGAGACCGACAAGGGCCACGACGCCATCTTCCTGGACGAGCCGGCCCTGGACTCCGCCCTGCGCGGCTTCCTGGCCTCGGCGGCGGAAAAGCGGGGGCTGTCGTGACGATGGCCCTGCGCGAGGACTTCCGCGAGATCCTGCGCCTGACGCCGCGCGCCGCCCGGGTGCTGGACGTGGGCTGCGGCGAGGGCGACCTCCTGGACCTCCTGGCCCGCGAGCGCAGTGTCGATGGCCAGGGCCTGGAGATCTCCGCCGAGGGGGTCGCCGCCTGCCTGGCCCGGGGGCTGGCCGTGGTGCAGGGCGACGCCGACCGCGACCTCGACAGCTTCCCCACCCGGGCCTTCGACATGGCCATCCTGTCCAAGACCCTCCAGCAGATGCGCGACCCCCGGCACGTGGTGTCGGAACTTCTGCGCATCGCCGACCGAGCGGTGGTGAGCTTCCCGAACTTCGGCCACTGGCGGGTGCGCTGGGCCCTGCTCGCCCGGGGCCGGATGCCCGAGACCCGCACCCTGCCCAATCCCTGGTGGTCCACGCCCAACATCCACCTGTGCACCCTGCACGACTTCATGGCCCTCACCGACGACCTGGGGCTGTCCATCGAGTCCTGCGCGGCCCTGTCGGAAGGCCGCCCGGCCCGGCGCATCGACCCCCGCTCCCTGCTGGAGAACTGGCGCGCCGAGGCGGCGCTCTTCGTCCTGCGGCGGGGTTAGGGCGGCCCGCCGTCCGGCCGGGATGCGCTGCGCCTTGATCTGGCCTAGACTCCCCCTGACCCGGGTCAGGTCAGGTCCGGGGCTGGGAGGAACCCGTGATGTCCGCCGTGTCCCGGATCGCCGCCGTCTGCCTGGCTGTCGCCGCCTTCATCGCCGCAGGCTCCCCGGCCAGCGCGCTTTCGTCAGGTGACGCCGGAAGTCTGGTCCCGGGC
>JBJTFE010000254.1:0-2487 GCA_046093265.1 Phenylobacterium sp.
GCGGCCCTGCTCACCGCCAGCCCAAAAGGCTAGGGGGTCATCGGCCCTTCCGCCGGCTGTCCGCCTGGTGTTGGTGCGCCAGGCGGACGTCCCGGAAGACAACCGCACTCTAATCCAAATCGCACAGACAAGGGGGTGCAATAGCGTCTCAGAAAAACCCCCTCCGGCCCGCATTCGCGGTCCACCTCCCCCTGGAAGGTGGAGGAATTACAAGGGCTTGATGGGTCACCTGAGGGGGGCGACGGCGTCGCGGGTGGGCACGGCAGAGGCACGATTTGTTAGGGACGCGTCTGCTAGCTGGCCTCCGCAAGCGTCACATGCATCGCAGGATTTCCGCCCGATGAGGTTCTCAACCCTGGTTCATCTTGGCCTGGCGGTGGTCGGGCTCGCCCTGTGTCCGAGTGTCGGTCGGGCGCAGGAGAGCGAGGCCCTGTGTGCGCAGCGCCCCGGACAGACGACCCCGCCCTGTGCTGTGCCGGGCGGGCGCCTGGTGCTCGAAACCGGTCTGGCGACCTGGGCGTCCAGCGGGGATGGACAGGTGACCAACCTCGCCGCGCCCCTGCTCCGGTTCGGTCTGGGTTCCGGTCTGGAGGCGGAGTTGGGCTGGTCGGGGCTGACGAGAACCGTGCTGTCCGACAAGGCGGCCGGGGCGGGTCGCCGAAGGTATGAGGCGGGGGATTTGACGGTAGGCGCGCTCTTCGGGTCCCAGGTTTCGAACCTGGCCTACGGGGTTCAGGGCTTCGTGTCCCTTCCCGCGGGGGAGGGACACGCGACGGCCGGCGATTGGGGCGCCGGCGTGCGCCTGCCGCTCAGCTGGACGACGGGCGGCGCCTGGCAGGTGTCGCTGACGCCCGAGCTTGATCTGGCGGTGGATGGCGACGGGCGCGGGCGGCATGTCGCGACCGGCGGGGCCGCCGGCCTCAGTCGCTCGTTAAGCGAGTCCGTCTCAGCCGGGATCGACGTCAGCGTCTTACGGGACCGGGACCCGGCCGGGGCCTCGACGCGCGCTCTCCTCGGGACTTCCCTCGCCTGGCAAACCGGCCCCGACACCCAGCTCGACTTCGGTCTGGGCTTCGGACTGACGAAGGACAGCCCCCACACCATCGTCTCCATCGGAGTCACGCGGCGGCGGTAGGCGCGGGCGGCGACCGGGCCGAAGGGGGCTGTATCAGGGGGCGCTCACGTCGCCCCCTGTCACAGGATCAGAGATCGGCTCGCACAGTCCCTGCAGAGAGCGCGTCGCCGATCATGGCCAGCCACTCGGCCTCGGTCAGGACCTGGATCCCCAGGGCCTCGGCGGTCTTCAGCTTGGAGCCGGCGCCGGGGCCGGCGACCACGATGTCGGTCTTCTTCGAGACCGAGCCGGCCACCTTGGCGCCCAAGGACTCCGCCCGGGCCTTGGCCTCGTCCCGGGTCATCTGCTCGAGGGCCCCGGTGAAGACCACGGTCTTGCCCGCCACGGCCGTATCCTGGCGGGGCTTCTCGGCGTCGATAATGGTCAGCTGGGCGACCAGCTCGGCGACAATGCGCCGGTTGTGGGCCTCGCCGAAGTAGCCGGCGGCGGCCTCGATGACCGCCTCGCCCACCTGGTCCAGGGCGTCCAGCTCCTCCATGGCCTCGGGGTCGCGGGCGGCGACGCGGTCCATGGCGGTCAGAAAGGCGCTGGCCGATCCGTAGCCCCGCGCCAGGACCATGGCCGTCGTCTCGCCGATGTGGCGGACGCCCAGGCCGAAGATGAACCGGTCCAGCGGAATGGTCCGCCGCGCCTCGATGCCGGCGACCAGGTTGGCGACGCTGGTCTCGCCGTAGCCGTCGGTGGACCTCAGCTCGTCCAGCCGGGCGGCGTCCCGGGCGAGGCGGAAGATATCCGCAGGCTCGCGCACCCAGCCCCGTTCGAAGAAGGCGGCCAGCTGCTTTTCGCCCAGGCCCTCGATGTCGTAGGCGCGGCGGGAGACGAAGTGGCGCAGGTGCTCGATCCGCTGGAAGGGGCAGGCGAACTCGCCCGAGCAGCGGCGCACCACCGTCTCGGCGCCAGAGGCCGTCGTCTCGCGCACCAGGGGCGTAGCCAGGGGACAGGGGCAGATCTCGGGGAAGGCGAAGGGCGGCGGGGGCGGCGCGGGCCGCTCGGCCTCCACCACCCCGACGATCTGGGGAATGACATCGCCGGCGCGCTGGACGATCACCGTGTCGCCGATGCGGATGTCCTTGCGGGCGATCTCGTCGGCGTTGTGCAGGGTGGCGTTCTCCACGACGACGCCGCCCACCGTCACCGGAACCAGCCGGGCGACCGGCGTCACCGCGCCTGTCCGCCCCACCTGCAGGTCGATGGCCGTCAGGACCGTGCGCGCCTGCTCGGCGGGGAATTTCCGGGCGATGGCCCAGCGGGGGGTGCGGGTGATGAAGCCCAGCCTCTGCTGCCAGTCCAGCCGGTCAACCTTGTAGACCACCCCGTCGATGTCGAAACCCAGGTGCGGTCGGGCGGCCTCC
>JBJTFE010000255.1:0-2648 GCA_046093265.1 Phenylobacterium sp.
GGCCTTCACATTCGCCCATACCCCGCCCTCAAAGAAAACCGTACCGGGTGAAACGACATTGCAGCGCAGACCCTTGCTTGCACCTTCACGGGCTACGCCCTTGGCGAAGTGGATCTGCGCCGCCTTCATCGCGCCGTAGGCCGATGGCGAGGCCGCCTCGGCGGCTGAGATGGAAGAAATCAGCACCACCGCCGCGTCGCCGGTCTTCTGGGCCGCCGCCTCCAGGTGCGGGCGGGCGGCGTCCAGGGCGTTCACGGCGCCGAGGATGTCGATCTCGAACATGGCCTTCCAGTCCTCGGGCCGGGCGCCCTGCACCAGGGCGCTGGCGTTGGAGACCAGGAGGTCGAGCCCGCCCAGCGCTTCCGCAGAGGCCCGGACAAAGGCCTGCAGGGCCGGGCCGTCCGCGATGTCCACCACCTGGCCGAAGGCCTTGACCCCCTTGGCCTGCAGGGCGCTGACCGTCGCGGCGACCTCGTCGGCCTTGCGCGCGCAGACCGCGACATTGACCCCTTCGTCCGCCAGCAGGTCGGCGATGGAGCGGCCGATGCCCCGGGTCGCGCCTGTCACGATGGCGCTCTTGCCCTTCAGTCCCAGATCCATGTCGTTCTTCCTCCGGGGGGCGCGCAATCCTTGTGGCGCGGCCCGTTACACCCGCTATGTAGACCCGCCGCCCGGGAAAGCCGAGATGCTCGACCAGTTTGATCCCCGCATCGACCCCGAATTCACGCCTCAGCCCCCGGAGGTCCTGCGGGCGCGTCTCGCCCCGCTCCTGTCCCCCGGGGGGTTCCTGACCTCCCTCGAGGCGATGCGGCCCTATGAAAGCGACGGCCTGCCCGCCTACCGCTCCCTGCCGGCCGCGGTGGTCCTTCCTGAGACCGTGGAAGAGGTGGCAGCGGTCCTGCGCGCCTGTTCGGAACTGGGCGTTCCGGTGGTCGCCCGCGGGGCGGGCACAGGCCTGTCGGGCGGCGCCCTGCCCTTCCCGGGCGGGGTCCTGCTGGTCATGTCCAAGTTCTCCAGGATCCTGGAGATCGATCCGGTGGCGATGACGGCGCGGGTCCAGCCGGGCGTGCGCAATCTGGCCGTCTCCGAGGCGGCGGCTCCCCATGGCCTGTTCTACGCCCCGGACCCGTCCTCCCAGCTCGCCTGCTCGATCGGCGGCAACGTCGCCGAGAACGCCGGCGGGGTGCACTGCCTGAAATACGGCCTGACCGTGCACAACATACTCTCTGTTCAAATCGTGACGCTGGAGGGCGAGATCCTGACCCTCGGGGGACCTGCCATCGATTCAGCGGGTTACGATCTGATGGCTTTGTTCACAGGTTCGGAAGGCCTTCTGGGCGTGGTCACCGAGGTCCTCCTGCGCCTTCAGCCCCTCCCCGAGACGACGCGACTGATCCTGGCCGCCTTCGACGACGTTGGCCAGGCTGCCGGCGCCGTGGCCGCCATCATGGCGGCGGGGGTCGTACCCGCGGGCCTGGAGATGATGGACGGCCCGGCCCTTCGGGCGGCGGAGGACTTCGCAAGGGCCGGCTACCCCCGCGACGCCGCGGCCATCCTCCTGTGCGAGATCGACGGCCAGGCTGAGGACGTGCGGGAAGAGATCGACCGGGTCTCCGGCCTCCTTCGGGACGCGGGCGCCACGGTGGTCCGGGTCGCCCGAGACGAAGACGAGAGAAGGCGCTTCTGGGCCGGCCGCAAGGGCGCCTTCCCGGCCATGGGACGCCTGGCGCCGGACTACTACTGCATCGACGGAACCATCCCCCGGAAGGCCCTGCCCTTCGTCCTGGCCGAGATGGGACGCCTGGCGGAGGCGCACGGCCCAGGGCGGCGAGGGCGCCGAAGGCGGGCGACAGGGCCAGGGCCCGGATGGCCGCGCGGGTCAGGCGCCCGGGAGCAGGACGGGGCGCCCCCCCCAGCACCGCCGGGTGTCCGACCTCGTAGAGCCGGTGGTATTCCACCCCGGAGGGACAGGTGGTCTCGCAGGCGCGGCAGCCGAGGCAGGCGTCGAGGGCCTCGCGGGTCAGGCCCGAGACGGGCTCGCCCTCCAGGGCCTGCTTCATCAGATAGATGCGCCCGCGCGGCCCCATCAGCTCCTCGCCGGTCAGCTGGTAGGTCGGGCAGTTGGCGTTGCACATGCCGCAGTGGACGCAGGCCCTAAGGGCGGTCTCGGCGACCTTTCGGGCCTCGCCGGTGACGGCGTCGGAAAGTCGGGTCCGCATTCAGGTCTCCGCGTACATCCGGCCGGGGTTGAGGATGCCCAGGGGGTCCAGGGCGGTCTTGACCCGCCGGTGCAGGGCCATGAGCGGCGCGGGCAGGGGCTGGAAGGCGGGGTCGGCCGTCCCGCGAATCCGCTGGATGTGACCCCCGAGAGAGGCGGCCGCCTCCCAGGCGCCCGGAGGCGGCGCTGCGGCCTTCAGCCAGCGCACCCCCCCGGCCTGGTCCCAGGGCAGGGTCTCGAAGGCGCCCGCCGGCCCGGTGCGGGGCTGGGCGATCCGCCAGAGCCCTTCGCCGCCGGCCAGGACAGGGTGGGAAAGATCGCGGATCGCTTCCCAGCCTGAGGGATCGGCGTCCTGACCGCCAATGAGGAACCGGGTCGCCGAGACACCGGCCCGTCCCCCGGACAACCGGACATGGAGGCGCTGTCCGTC
>JBJTFE010000256.1:0-6053 GCA_046093265.1 Phenylobacterium sp.
AGGCCCTGGAGGCCGACCTGTCCGCCGCCCTCGGCCTGAAGGTCGAAATCGTCGACCGGGGCGGTCAGGGCGAGGTGCGGGTCCGCTACGCCGCCCTGGAGCAGCTGGACGAAATCTGCCGCCGGCTCTCGCGCCGGTAGGTCCTGGCCATACCGTCCGGTCCGACCTCCCATGCCCACCCTCTATGACCAAATCGGCGTCGGCTATGCCGGCCTGCGCCGGGCCGACCCCCGCATCGCCGCCCGGCTGGTCGCCGCCCTGGGTCCGCCCGCCCACCTCCTGAACCTGGGCGCGGGAACGGGCAGTTATGAGCCTGAGGACCGATGGGTCGTCGCGGTGGAACCCTCAGTCGAGATGATCCGCCAGCGGCCTGCGAGGGCTGCGCTCGCCGTCCGGGCCGTCGCCCAGGCCCTTCCCTTTGCGGAGGGCGCCTTCGAGGCCGGGCTCGCCGTGCTGACGGTCCACCACTGGCCCGATCCCGTCGCCGGCCTGCGGGAACTGAGGCGGGTGGTCCGGGGCCGGATCGTCATCCTGACCTTCGATCCCGCAGCCCGGCCCTGGCTGACCGACTACATTCCGGGTCTGGCCGCCCTGGACGAGGCCCAGATGCCCGCCCTGGACGTCTACGAAGCGGCGCTCGGTCCGGTCCGCATCACCCCCCTCGACATCCCGCACGACTGTTCGGACGGCTTCCTCCACGCCTTCTGGGCTCGTCCGGAGGCCTATCTGGACGCCCGCGTCCGCTCAGGCAGTTCCTCGTTCCGCGCCCTCGCCGATATCGGGGCGGGACTGGAGTGTCTTCGCGCCGATCTGGAAAGCGGCGAATGGGACAGTCGCTATGGCGGGCTGAGGCGCTTCGACACCTACGACGCCGGCTACCGGATCGTGAGCGCCGACTGATCGTCCGGGTCCGGTCGAAGGGCTTCAGAGACCGAGCCGGCGGGCCTTCGCCGCGATCTGCAATGCAAGCCTTTCCGCGATCAGGGCGTCCGGCGCCCGGGCGGTCTTGCAGGCCCGGTCCGCCGCCAGGACGTCGGCGGTGATCGCGTCCAGGGTCTCCAGATTCCAGGCGCGGGCCTGCCTGAGGAACTCCCGCTCGTCCTTCCAGAAGACTCCCGACGCCTTGGCCGCCTCCTGCAGGCCCGCGCCGCTGCGGACGAGGGACAGAACCCTTCGGAGCCGGCCCAGGTGCTGGCCCAGGGCGCGCACGGCTCCAGGTCCGGACAGCCCCTCTTGCGCCGCCCGTCGCAGGCCGGCCTGGGACTCGGCCAGCCGCCCCCCGAAGGCGTCGGCCGCCGCCCCGGCGAGGGACGCTTCCGGCTCCACCCCCAGGAAGGCTTCAAGATCCTTGGGACCGGCTGTGGCCCCGGAGCCCGGGCCCAGGAAGAGGGCGAGGCGCTCGATCTCCCGGCGGGCCACACCGCGCTCACGGGGCAGACGCGCCACAAAGAGGGCGAGGGCCTCCGCAGAAAGGCCGACCCCGTCCTTGGCCAGAGCCTCCCGGGTCATGCGCGCCACGTCGCCGGCCTCGTCCTCGTAGCAGGGGATGACCGCGCAGGCGTCGGCCTTCTCCGCCGCCCGGCGCAGGGCCGAGTCGCGCCCCAGAGCGCCGGCCTCCACGAGGAGGAAGGCGTCGGGGTTGAGGTCTCCGGCCAGAAGGCGGCCCAGGGCTTCTACGGCCAGCTTCTCGCTGGCGGCCCGTTCGCCGCCGAGGCGCAGGCGGACCAGGCGCCGGCCACCCATCAGGGACTGGGCCGCCAGCTCGCCCTCCAGCCGGCCTTCGTCTCCGGAGAGGTCGCCTTCGGTGAGGACGGCGACGTTGAAAGGATCCTCGGGGTCCTCGGTGACGCGGGCGGCCAGTTGCGCCGCCCGCTCGCGGACGACGCCGAGGTCGCGGCCGTAGATCACGGCGGCCCTGACCCGCGGATCCGGCCGGGCCAGGAACGTGTCCAGATCGGGCCGCCGGCTCAGGATCACGCCGATCAGGACCCCTGGCCGGCCAGGAAGGCGGCGAGCTCCAGGTGGATTCGCCGGGCGGCCTCCTGGGCGGCCCTGGCCTGCGCGTCCTGCTGGGCCACGACAGAGGCGTAGGGCTGGTCAGCGGAGTCGTAGGTCAGCTCCACCCGGACCCTGCCGGTCTTCAGAGGCTCGCGCCGGGCGGCCGGGCTCAGGGTATAGGCCGCCGTCAGGACGTACTCGTAGCGGGTGGCGACATTGTCCACCCGCACGCCCCGGGGATAGCGCAATTCGGAGAGGGCCACGTCCAGCCGGTAGGCGGCGGGCAGGGCCGACCGGCGCCCGAGAGCGTCGTCCAGCTGCTCGCGCAGGAGGGCGCCCGCCCGGCCCTCGGGGGTGGTCACCTCGACGGCGGCGAGGCCCGCTCCCAGATCCGGCGTCGCATAAAGGGGCGTGAAGCCGCACCCCGCCAGCAGCAGGCAGGCGGCGAGGCCAAGTCCTCGGAGGAGGCGCCCGGGGAACTTCATCCGGCCGCCACGATGTTGACGATGCGATCCTTCACCACGATCACCTTGCGGATGGTCAGGCCCTCAAGACGCCGGGACGTCTGCGGATCGTCAAGCACCATCTTTTCGACGTCGGCGGGCTCGGCGCCGGCCGGAGCGCGGATCTCCCAGCGCCGCTTGCCGTTGACCTGCACCGGCAGGGTCACCTCGGCCTCCCGGGTGAGGGCCTCGTCGAAGGCCGGCCAGGGGGTGAAGACCACCATGCCCTCGCCGCCGATCCGGGCCCAGCATTCTTCGGCCAGGTGGGGTGTGAAGGGGGCGATCAGCCGGGCGAAGGTCGACAGGGCCTCGGCGCGCTCGGCCAGGAGGGCCTCAGAGGCGCCTTCCGCCTTGTGTTCGCGCAGGAGGTTCAGGAACTCGTAGAGGCGGGCAATGCCGGAATTGAACCGGAAGGTCTCGATGGCCTCGGTCATCGCACGGGTCAGCCGGTGGGTCGCCCGGCGCAGGGCGAGGGCGTCCGGGTGCTCTGGATCCAGGGCGTGAGGCCCGTCCGGCTGGCTCTCGAACTCCGCCCACACGCGGTTCACGAAGCGCCAGGCGCCTTCGACGCCGGCGTTGGACCACTGGGCGTCCCGCTCGGGCGGGGAGTCCGAGAGGACAAACAGGCGCGCCGCATCCACACCGTAGACCTCGAAGATTTCGCCCGGCGGGACGGTGTTCTTCCTGGACTTCGACATCTTCTCGGCGTCGCCGATGACCACCGGCTCGCCCGTAGACGCCAGGCGCGCCCTCCGGGTCTTTCCTTCGGCCTCAATGACCACCTCGCCCGGCTCGACCCACTCGCCGCTTTGCCGCCGATAGGTCTCATGGGTGACCATGCCCTGCGTGAACAGGCCGTCGAAGGGCTCGCGGACCGAAAGGTGGTCCGCGTCCGCCAGGGCCTTGGTGACGAAGCGGGCGTAGAGCAGGTGCAGGACGGCGTGCTCGATCCCGCCGATGTACTGGTCCACGGGCAGCCAGTAGTCGGCCGCCGTCTTGCGGATCGCCTCCTCCGCCTCGACGTCGGTGAACCGGGCGAAGTACCAGGAGGAGTCGACAAAGGTGTCGAGGGTGTCGGTCTCCCTCTGCGCCGCCGCCCCGCAGGACGGGCATGCGACGTGCTTCCACGTCGGGTGACGGTCCAGGGCGTTGCCGGCCTTGCCGAACGCGATGTCCTCGGGATGGGCGACGGGCAGGTCCGCCTTCGGCACGGGGACGACCCCGCAGGTCGCGCAGTGAATCACCGGAATGGGGCAGCCCCAGGCCCTCTGGCGCGAGACACCCCAGTCCCTCAGGCGGAAGACGGTGGCGCCTTCGCCGGCATCGTCTGCTTCCAGCCGGGCGATGGCCGCAGCCTTGGCGGATTCGATGTCCAGGCCGTCGAGGAAGCCTGAGTTGAACAGGACCCCGCTCCCGGTCCAGGCTTCGTCGCCCACCTCGAAGGTCGCCGGGTCCACGCCTGGGGGCAGGACGACCGGTCTGACCGGCAGGCCATACTTATGCGCGAAGTCGAGGTCGCGCTGGTCATGAGCGGGGCAGCCGAAGATGGCTCCCGTTCCGTAGTCCATCAGGATGAAGTTGGCGATCCAGACCGGCAGCTCCAGATCCGGGTCGAAGGGGTGCCGGACCCTCAGGCCCGTATCGAAGCCCAGCTTCTCCGCCGTCTCCATCTCGGCCTCGGAGACCGCGCCCTGTCGGCAGGCCTCGATGAAGGCCGCCGCCTCAGGGTTCGCCGCGGCAACCTCGGCCGCGAGCGGGTGATCGGCGGCGATGCCGACGAAGGCGGCGCCGAACAGGGTGTCGGGCCGGGTCGTGTAGACCTCGAGGCCGGCGGTCCGGGCCGGATCGGTGAACCGGAACGCAAAGCGTGCGCCCCGCGAACGGCCGATCCAGTTCTCCTGCATGGTCCGGACCTTCTCGGGCCAGCGCTCCAGGCCCTTGAGGTCGTCCGTCAGGGCGTCGGCATAGTCGGTGATCCGCAGGAACCACTGGCTCAACCGCCTCTTCTCGACGACCGCGCCGGATCGCCAGCCCCGGCCGTCAATGACCTGCTCGTTGGCCAGGACGGTCTGGTCCACCGGATCCCAGTTGACCTGGCCCTCCTTGCGATAGACCAGACCCTTCTCGAACAGGTCCAGGAACCAGGCCTGCTGGCGGCCGTAGTACTCCACGTCGCAGGTGGCGAACTCCCGGGACCAGTCGATGGACAGGCCCAGCTCCTTCAGCTCGCTGCGCATCCGGGCGATGTTGTCGTAGGTCCAGGCCTTGGGATCGACGCCCCGCTCCATGGCCGCGTTCTCGGCGGGCAGGCCAAAGGCGTCCCAGCCCATGGGGTGCAGGACATTGAAGCCACGGGCGCGCTTGTAGCGGGCGATGACGTCGCCAAGGGCGTAGTTGCGCACATGGCCCATGTGCAGCCGCCCCGACGGATAGGGGAACATCTCAAGCACATAGTACTTCGGCCGGGACGGATCGGGCGGCCCGGCGCGGAAGGCGTCCGCCGCCTCCCAGGCGTGGCGCCATTTCGGTTCAGTGTCTTTCGGATTGTATCTGGCCATGGCGGGCACACCGTCGGATCGGATCACAGAAGAAGGGTCGGACCGGCCCCCTGGGCGCAGTCCGGTCCGTCAGGGCCGGCGGGCGGGTCCTGGAGGGTCGGGCTGCGCCCCCGGAGTTCAGCCGGGGACGTCGGAAAGTCGGACCTGGCGCGCCCGCGTCAGAATCGCATTCTCGAGGTCGATCTCGGTCTGGGCGTTCACCTGGGCGTCTGACCAGGCGCCGGAAGGATCGCGCACCTGCCGGAACAGGGCGACGTTCAGCCCATCCGCCCGAAGGCGGCTGTCGAGGATGTAGACAGTCGCCTTGAAGCGCTCGTCCGGCTTCTCGGGATTGACGTACCAGTCGGTAATGATCACCCCGCCGTAGGGATCCGCCGAAGCCAGGGGCATGAAGGACAGGGTGTCCAGAGCCGCCCGCCACAGATAGCCGTTCACCGAGATCGCGGGCCGGTCGCCCTGCGGCCGGGAGCCGCCGTCGAAGACGCCCAGCGGGTTGAAGCCGGCGGGCTCCCTGCCCTCGAAGGTCCTGGGCTCGCGATTCGACGCGCACGCGCCGAGCGAGGCCGCGGCGATAATCGCCAGACCCGCCCTCAGGCTCTTGTTCAGGACTCCGGTTTCAGACGGCATCCGCACCGCTCCACACTTCAGGGCCTGCGCCCCGCGGCGCAAACCGGCGCCACCCCGCGCCGCGCCCTCTATATCAATGCCCGGACGCGGGCCAAACAGGAATCACGTGGCGCCGCCGCCACAGGCCCGGTCGGATTCCCGGGCTCCGGGGGGCGATCAGGTTGACCGGCGGGCCGGGCGACCCCTAATGGTCAAAAGGGCCTATTTTGGGCGCAATTGACTGGAAAACATCCGGTCTGTCTGGTGGTGAGTTCTCGCGTGTCCCTTCCGGGTTTGACATCCGGGCGTGTTGTCGCCCTCCTGGCCGGCGCCCTCCTTATGGGCGCGGGAACGGCGACGCATGCGGATCCGGTGCGAAAGCCCGCAG
>JBJTFE010000257.1:0-9347 GCA_046093265.1 Phenylobacterium sp.
GGTCCGTCTGCGGATGGCGGATCAGCTCCGCCGCCACCTCCAGCAGGGCGTGGGGCGGCAGAAGATCGTCCTGGTCCATGAAGGCCACGAAGTCCCCGCCGGCCAGGGCCAGGGCCGAGTTGGTGGCGGCGCTGATGTGCCCGTTGACCTCCCGCCGCACGATCCGGATGCGCGCATCGCCCGCCGCCGCCGCCTCCAGCAGGGCCCAGGTCGCCTCCCCCGGAGAGGCGTCGTCCGCCAGGCACAGCTCCCACTTCGGCCAGATCTGCGCCTTCACCGAGGCGATGGCGGCCGACAGGTGGTCCGGGTCCGGGGCGAAGACCGGGATCACCACCGAGATCAGGGGCCCCCTGGCCTCCAGCCGCTGCGCCAGGTCCCGCGCCGCCGCCAGGTCCGCCGCCGTCAGCGTATCGCAGCGGGCGATCCAGCGGGCGTAGTCGGCGGGGTCCAGGGCGTGGGGCTCCAGCACGCTGCGGATCAGCCGGGCCCCCGCCGGATGCCGCGCCAGCCGCTCGGCGATGGCGTGCACCGGGCGGTGCAGGGCCGGGACCGCCCGCACGACGCCCAGGACCCCGGCGGCCAGCCGGCGCAGGGCCTCGGCGGGTCCTGGGGGGCGTTGCGGGGTCGTGCGGGCGGCCATGTCCCCTTCTACAGCCGCGCCGCGCCCTCCGGCGACCCCTTCCCGAAGGCGTCGAAGGGTTCTAGGTCTGGCCTCCCGGAGACCGGCGTGACCGACAACCCCCTGAAAGCCCTCGCCCGACGCATCCTCGGCCGCCTGCCCGGCCTGGCGGCGCGCGCCCGCACGGCGGTCCGCTCCCCGGACGACGCCCTCGTCGCCGACGCCATGGACCCCGACTGGTACCGGGCCATAAACCCCGACGTGGCCGCCTCCGGCGCCGATCCCGCCGACCATTTCCTGCGCCGGCTGGCGTCGGGGGCGCTGGGCCTGGTGCGGTCGGTCCCGGTCCTGCACCGGCCGGTCCACGCCCTCGCCGAGCGGATCGCCCGGCATCCGGCGGGGGCGCGGCTGATCCGCAGTCTGCTGGAGCTCTATCCCGACGTCGCCGAGGCCGGGATCAACCCCTTCCTGCACTGGCTGAAGGCCGGCCGGGCCGAGGGCCGCCTGCCGCGCCGGGAGGTGGGTCGCACCGCCCGCGCCGCCGCTCTGCTGGAGCCCCTGAAGGTCCGCCTCGACCGCGCCGCCGCCCACTGGCCCAAGACCCGGCCGGCGCCCCGCGAGGGGCTCATCCGGCGCCTCCAGGCCCTCGGCGCCGGCCTGAACGACCTGCATCTCACCGTCAGCCACGACGACGCCTTCCGCCATGTCGGCGGCCTGCAGCTCTGCGTCCAGCGCGAGCACGCCGCCTTCGCCGCGCAAGGGGTGACCGGCCTGCACCTCTGGCCCGTCGACACCTGGCCCACCCTGCGGGAGGACGGCGGCGGCCTGATCGGCGTCTCCGTCGCGGCCGAACCCTGGGGCGCCTGGACGGTTCAGGACGTGGGCGCCGCCCTGGCCGCCGCCCTGCCGCCTGGCGGGCGTCGATCCTTCGCCCTGCACAGCCTGCTCGGCCACGACCCTTCCGCCGTTGAAGCGATCCTCAGCGCCGGCGGCTTCGCCCACGGCGTCTTCTGGCTGCACGACTTCGCCAGCCTCTGCGCCGGATTCCACCTGATGCGCGACGACCTGGTGGACTGCGGCGCCCCGCCCGCCGCCAGCGCCGCCTGCGGGGTCTGCCTCTATGGTCCGCGCCGGGCCTTGCACGCCAACGCCCACCGGCGCCTTATCGAGGCCTTCGGCCTGGAGGTCCTGGCCCCCTCGCAGGTCGCCCTCGACCTCTGGCGCCGGGCGTCGGGCCTCGGCGGGGTTCCCGCCCGGGTCCTGCCCCACGCCAGTCTCGGCGCATCCGCGGCCGCCGCGCCCTCACCCCCGGCGGCGGACGGCGTGCTGCGCTTGGCCTTCCTGGGCGCTCCGGTCCCGCACAAGGGCTGGGACATCTTCCGCGACCTCGTCCAGCGTTTCGCCGGCGACCCGCGCTACGCCTTCCTGCAGTTCGGGGCCCAGGGCGCCGGCTATTCCGGGATGCGCTTCGTTGAGGCCCGGGTCAGCGCCACGGAGCCCCACGCCATGCGCGACGCCCTGGTCCGCGAAGGCGTCGACGTCGCCCTGACCTGGTCTCTCTGCGCCGAGACCTTCGGCTTTACGGCGCTGGAGGCCGCCGCCGCCGGCGCCGCCGTCCTGACCGGTCCCGACAGCGGGAACATCGCGGCCCTGGTCGCTTCAGGCCTTCCGGGCCGGGTGTTTGCGGATCAGACGGCCCTGTTCGCGGCCTTCGAGACCGGCGAGGTCCTCGCCCTGTCCCGCTCCGCCCGCCGTGCGGACGTCCGCGACATGGTCTTCAGCGGACTGACCGCCTCGCCAGGAGTTCGTCCAGGGCCTTGATGGACACCACTTCAGAGCCGACCCCGGCGTCCATCCGCATCACCTTGTTGCAATAGAGCCGGATCAGGTCGAGGTCGTGGGAGGCCAGCACCAGTATGCCCGCCCGCTCCACCAGGCCCAGCAGACGCTGGTGGGCGATCTTCTGGAAGTCCGCGTCGCCGACGGCGATCCACTCGTCCATCAGCAGGACGTCGGCGTCCACCGCCGTCGCCACAGCGAAGGCCAGGCGCGCCTGCATGCCCGCCGAATAGGTCTTGAGCGGCATGGCCAGGAAGGGGCCCAGCCCCGTGAAGCCGGCGATCTCGTCCAGCTTCTCCTCCACCTGCCGGGCCGACAGGCCGGCGATGCGGCCGCGCAGGCGGATGTTCTCCAGCCCGGTGGCCGTGGGGTCGATGCCCAGCGACAGGTCCAGCAGGGGGGCGATCTTGCCCTGCACCTCGATCTGGCCCTCGTCGGGCTCGTAGGCGCCGGACAGGGCCCTCAAAAGGGTGGTCTTGCCCGAGCCGTTATGTCCGATCAGGCCCAGCCGGTCCCCGGCCCTCAGCTCCAGGTCCAGGCCGGTGATGGCCGTCACGGTTGTGGAGCCATGCCGCGCCTGGTCCAGCCGTCCGCCCACGGCCACCCGGGCCAGGTGCTTCTTCAGCGACTTGGCGTCGTAGCCATAGACAGGGAAGCGCAGGGTCAGGCCGCGCACGCTGATGAAGGCCTGGTCGGGCCTGGCCGGTGCGATGGCCGACCTGGCGCGAGAGGTGGGGGTGGCGGCGGTCACAGGTAATGCACGATGCGGCGGCGGGTGGCGGTGAAGAGGCCGAAGGCGGCGGCCCAGCCGGCCAGGGCCATGACCACCAGGACGGAAAAGGTCGAGGCCTCGGGCGCGTGTCCCATCAGCGGCGCGCGGATGGCGTCCAGCATGTGGAAGAAGGGGTTCCAGGTCAGCACCGCATCCATCAGGCCGACCCGCTCGCCCGGCTGCCAGAAGACCGGCGTCATGAACATCGAGAACTGCATGACCGAGGTGACGATCTGCGGGATGTCGCGGAAGCGGGCCGAGATGATGGCCGTCAGCAGACACATCCAGGAGACATTGGCCAGGACAAGGGCCACCCCCGCAAGGGCCAGGGGCAGGTCCATCGTCCGCCACAGGCCGAAGCCCGCGACCACCCCCACCACGATCACCAGGTGGTGCATCAGGGTCGCCAGGTTCCGCAGGACGGTGCGCCAGACGAAGGTCAGCATGGGTAGGGAGGTCTGGCTCAGCATGCCCGAGGCCTGGACGAAGGACTCGCACCCCTCGACGATAGTCTGCGAAATCAGCCCCCAGAAGACGATGCCCAGGGCCACGAAGGGCAGGGTGGTGGCCAGGGGAATCTTCTGCAGCTCGGCGTAGAGAACCCCGATGCCCAGCACCATCACCGCCATCGAAAGGGTGATCCAGAAGGGCCCCAGGATCGAACCCCGGTATCGCGAGACCACGTCGTGCCAGGCCAGCGACCAGGACAGGCCCAGCCCCTTGACCGACCGGGACAGGTCATCGACCGCCCGCGCCAAGTCGTCTCCAAAGCCACGGGCGCCCGTGCGCAGCATGTGTTCGGCGATATCCATCGGCGCTCCCGGGTCCGGGCCGAGGTAACAGGTCGGATTCGGTGGCGCAACCGGGGCGTCTGCGCTCGGAATCCTGAGCGCTTCGGACTAGGGTGACGGAATTGGAATCACTTCGATGTCCGGGAGCGCCCTGCGGCGCAGGTCGGGCGTCGGTCAGGAGAGGCTGTCATGCTCGCCTCGACCCGGGACAGGTCCAGCGCCTCCGGGCTTCACCGCGTCTTCGGAGGGGCCTTCGTCATCACCGTCGGCCTCCTGCTGGCGAGCTGCAATCCACCACCCTGGGCCTCAATGCATGAAGCCGCTCCGACGCCGATGGAGGCGCCTCCGGCTCCGGCGACCGGGAAGCCTCCTGAGGGAGTCCCGTCGCCGGACTGGGCTGCAGGGCTCTACGGTCGGACTGCGGAGGAGGCTTTCACTGGGCCCGGTGTCTGCATCGGCAATTTCGACGGCGTGCGGCCGGCGAAGGACGGGGTCGGCAGATCAGCCTTCGGGTGGGCGTGGGACCCGTCGGCTGGCGCTCCAGTCAGCCGGATTCTCCTCGTCAACCCCTCGGGCCAGATCGTGGCGGCCGGGGATGGCGGGCGGGTGCGGGAGGACGTGCCCAGGGCCCGGCCGGACGTCCAGAGCCGGGTGACAGGCTGGGTCGCGCGGATCGGCGACCTTTCGGGGCCCTTTGAGGCGTTCGGAATCGTGGGGGGCGGCTCGGCGCTCTGCCAACTCGGGCGGAATCCGGGATGACGACGTCCCGCCGAAGACTCCCCATCGACATGACTCGGATTGCGTCGCTGGGTCTGCTCCTGCTCGCGCCGGCCCTGGCCGCGGCGTTTGTCGCGGGTTCGGTCTGGCCCGGGCTGATGGGCCATGACGGCCTCCTGGCCTTCAGAGAGTCTGCCCGTGGTGTGACCACGGTCACCTGGCCGCCCATGCACGCCTATCTCCTGACTTTTTCGGGTCAGTTTCCGCTCGCCCCCGGCAGCCTGATCTTCTTTCAGGTCTTCGCCCTCGGCGCAGGAGGGGTGGTTGTCGCCTTCCGGCTCTTCAGGTCGACCCTGCAGGCCAGCCTCGCCTCCATCGTGTATCTCGCCACCCTGGCCTTCTCTCCGTCGGTGGCGGGAACCCTGGCCGTACACTGGCGCGATCCCCTGACCGCCGCCTTCTTCGCCCTCGCAGCGGCGGCTTGGATCGCCCCGCCGGGGCGTCCGCCCTGGCTTGGACTGGTCCTCGGCGCCGCCGCCGCGACGGTCTGCCTGAGCTTGCGCTACAACGCCTTTCCGGTTGTGATTCCCCTGACCTGCCTGATGGTCTACCGGGTCTGGCGTTACCCGCCCGCCATGCCGGGAAGGCTTGCGGCCATACTGCTTCTGCTGGCGCCCTATCCGCTCACCGTGGCCTCCGTCACCTGGCGCCTACCGGACTTCCAGCGCATGCCGCGCGCCGAGAACATCTCGACCACCCGCCTGTTTGACGTCGTGGGCGTCGGCGCCTGCTCCGGGAAGTCCTTCCTTCCCGTTGCGCCCGGCGCCACGGCGATGACGCCTCCCGATGCGCTGAGGAAGGTCTATAGCCCCGCACACGCCAACCTCGTCATCGCCGACCTTCGGGCGCGTGGCTATTCGACCGATTTCGATTACCAGGCGCTCAGGGCGGCCTGGTTCGACGCCGTCCGCCACGATCCCCTGTGCTTCCTGTCCCATCGCCGCCTCGTCCTTCTCGCCCAGGTCGGGGCCCTCAAGGGCGATCCCTTCTACATCACCCACAACGGGATCGACCCGAACCCGTTCGGCTTTCGCTTGGCGCGACCTGACGCCGCCGCCGCCTACGTCGAGGGCGTCGTGCAACAGTCTCACGCCTACTGGAACCGACCCGCCGTCGTCCTCGCAGGGTCAGTCCTCCTCATGCTCCTGAGCTTCCGGGCTGCGCCCGACCGGCGACTGGTCAAGCTGGCCCTGGCGCTCGGGGCCATCGGGTTTACGGGATTACTCTTCCTGGCGTCGCCCGCCGCGGACGCCCGTTACATCGTGCCGGCCCTCGCCGCCGCAGCCCTGCTGGCGGGGATTTCCGCCGCGGATCTGCTGCCGGGTCGCCGGGCAGGGGCGGCCAGATGACGACGACGGCGACCCGGTCCCGGCGCGGCGCGCGCCTCTCCCTCATCATTCCCATGCACAACGAGGCCGAGGTCCTTCCCACCACCCTGGCCGCAAGCCACTCGGCGCTGAGCTGTCTTGACCTGGAGTACGAGATCATCGGCGTCGATGACGGCAGCACCGATGACACCTATCGGGTCCTGACCCGTCTCGCGGAAACCGACTCCCGGCTTCGGGGGCTTCGGCTCTCCCGGAACTTCGGCAAGGAGGCCGCCCTCTCCGCGGGTCTTGACCATTGCGATGGCGACATGGTGGTCCCGATCGACGCCGATCTCCAGGACCCTCCCGCCCTGATCGTCGACTTCGTCGCTCTCTGGGAGGCGGGCTACGACGTGGTCTACGGCGTGCGCAGCGAAAGGCGGAGCGACACCTTCTTCAAGCGGGCTACCGCGGGCGCCTTCTATCGTATCTTCAACAGGATTTCGGATGTCGCCATCCCGGGCGATACCGGCGATTTCCGGCTTATGGATCGCGCGGTGGTGGAGGCGCTGCGCGCCCTGCCTGAGCGCAATCGCTTCATGAAGGGACTCTTCGCCTGGGTCGGTTTCCGACAGGTCGGCGTACCCTACACGCGTCCCGAGCGGGCGGCCGGGACCACCTCCTTCAATGGGGCTCGCCTGTTCAGCTTCGCTCTCGACGGCATCACGGCCTTCAGCACGGCGCCATTGAGGGTGTGGTCCCTGGTCGGGCTCGCGGGGGCGGCGGCGGCGCTGGGTTACGCCCTGTTCCTGATCGTCCATGTCCTGGTCCGGGGGCGGGACATTCCGGGGTACGCCTCCCTGATGGTTGTGCTGCTTCTCTTCTCCTCCTTCCAGATGATCGCCCTGGGCGTCTTCGGCGAGTACCTCGGCCGCATGTACCAGGAGATCAAGGGACGACCGGTCTACATCATCGCTGACCGGCTCAGGGTCTGACCCTTGGAAGATTCCGTCTATCTCGAGATGGCCGCCGTCGAGGCGAGGCACTGGTGGTTCAAGGGCCGCCGGCGTATCCTGGAATCGGAGATCGGCCGCCGCCTGCCTCTCGCCCCGCCGGGAGGAAGGCGGATTCTGGAAGTCGGGAGCGGAACCGGCGGCAACCTGGAACTCCTGCAGACCTTCGGCTCCGTCGACGCCGTGGAGCCCAACGCCATGGCCCGGGAACTCGCCGCCAGATCGGAGTGCGCCCGCCTGCATGACGGCGGCCTTCCGGACCAGATGCCGGACTTTGCCGAAGGGTTCGACCTGATCGCCGCCTTTGACGTGATCGAACACGTGGAGGCGGACGCCGCCTCGATCCGTACTCTCGCCGGTCTCCTGCGACCGGAAGGGCTCCTCGCGGTCACCGTACCGGCCTTCGGCGCCCTCTGGAGCCGCCATGACGAACGCCACCACCACAAGCGGCGCTACAGCCGCCGGGATCTGGAGGCGCTCTTCCGCCAGCCCGGCCTTGAGATTGTCCGCCTGACCTACTTCAACACGCTCCTGTTCCCGGTCGCCGCCTCCGTGCGGCTTGCCGAGCGGGCGGGCCTGATCGAGAGCGCGGGCGCCGACCGGCTGCCCCCGCCCGCGCTCAACGCCATCCTGGCGCGCGTTTTCGGGGCCGAGGCTGGACTTCTGCGCTTCCTGTCCCCGCCGTTCGGCCTCTCCCTCCTTCTGATCGCCCGGAAGACAGGCGTGCACGGCGAATGAGGCTCATCGCGGGCTTCGCCGGGGTCGGCCTGGCGGCGACCCTCTGTCACATCCTGGTCCTGAACCTGGTCGGGAGCCTGACGCCTGCGCCCCTCGCCCTTGCCAACCTGCTAGCCTACCTGACGGCGAGCCTGATCACCTTCGTCGGCAATGCGGTGATTTCCTTCCGCCGTCCGGTCACCTTTGGCTCCGGCCTGAGATTCGCCCTGGTGTCGGCGGTCATCCTTGTCGTCGACCAGGTCTACCTTGAGGTGTTCAGGGCCATGGGCGCGCCGCTATGGATTTCGTCCTGGGGATTGGCGGTTCTCAACCCCTCGCTCAATTTCCTGTTCCTGCGGTTCTTCGTCTTCGCAGCGCCCCGATAAAGGGTCTCAGTCCGCCGCCAGCAGCGTCTCAAGATGTTCCACCGCTTCCCATACAGACGCCTGAGAATCGGCCAGCCTTTCCTCGAGACCGCTGACCTTGCGGCGCAGGTCTTCAGTGAGGGCCACCTGCGCCTCCAGGGTCCGGGCCAGCCAGGCGGCGCGGCCCTCGGCGTCGGCGAGGGCGGTGCGGGCGACCGCCCGGTCGGCCGAGACGGGAGAAACAAGGTCGCCGTAGAGGGCCTTCTGCCGACCCAGCCACTGGGTCGCTCGGGTCAGGGGCGCGGGATCCGGGCGCTCGCCGCGGGCGGCGGCGCACAGCCAGTCCAGGACATCCCCGGCCATCGTCCCCGCCTCGCCCAGGGCGGCCAGGTCGCCGCCGGCTTCGTTGCGGCGCAGTTCGGCGGACAGGAAGGCGTCGATCTTGCGCCCCGCGGCGGGCGAAAGGTTTGGCAGGGGCTCGCCCAGCTGGGCCTCCGCCGTGGTGATCTGCGGCCGCCAGTCCTCAAGCAGGGCGTCATAGTCCACGAAGGCCCGGGGCGTCCCCCGGCTCGCCGCCTCGGCGGCCAGCATGTAGGCGAGCCAGACCATCACGGACTTGAGCGGTGGAAAACCATCCCGGGCCGACAGCGAGCCGGCGACCGCCAGCGGGTGACGCACGGGGATCAGCACCCGCATCTCCAGCCCTTCGGCCTCCAGCACCTGGCGCCAGAGCCCGGACAGGACCGACACCCGGGGATCCTTCAGCAGCGGACGCCGCCGTCGCCCGAACTGGGCCCGGAACAGTCGCCGGGCCTCCTCCCGCCAGTCCGCCTCGTCGTCAGGGGCCGGCGCCAGGGTTGCGAAGGGGTCGTCCCAGGCGGTTCCCGCCGCGGCCAGCCGCCGGTCGTTGAAGACGGCGATGCGCCAGGGCTCGAAATAGCCCCGGGCGTTGTGGGCGTCGGCGGGCATCACCTCGCGCGGCAGGTCCGCGCCGGCCAGGGCCAGAAGATTGGCCAGGGCGCTGGTTCCGGACCGGTGCATGCCCAGGACCAGGTAGGCCGTCCTTTGCGGCGGGGAGGCGTCGGCGCTGGGCTTGTCGGTCATGGCGGATCAGTTGATCGTGACACCCTTCTGTTGCACACAGGCC
>JBJTFE010000258.1:0-3361 GCA_046093265.1 Phenylobacterium sp.
CGTCCCGGGACGGAGACCCCGATGACCCCGGAGGCTTGCGACAACCTTCGCGGCCACTGGACCCACATCACCGAAGCGACCGGACTGCCCTTCGGCGGCGCGGTTCTGGACGAGCCCGGCTTCCTCTATGACACCGACCCCGCCGCACGGGCGGTGGTGCGGGTGCGGCGCGACAACCCCGAAGGCGCCATCGCCTATCTGGGTCGGTTGCAGAGGGCCTTCTACGCCGAGGACCGCAACATCACCCGCCCGGAGGTGCTGGCCGAGCTGGCCGCCGACTACGGGGTCGCCCCCGACGCCTTCCTGGCCGATTTCGACACCGACGAACTGAAGCACGAGACCTGGGCCGACTATGGCGTCTCCCAGCGCGCTGGCGTGACGGGCTTCCCCACCCTGGTGGCCGGCCCGGGGCCTGAGGGGACCTACGGAGTCGTCACCCGCGGCTACAATCCTGGCGACCAGGTCATCGCCATCCTCAAGGCCTGGCTCGAGGGCCCAACCGCTAACGCCTGAACCGTCGCCCCCTCACCCCGCTTCGCGGGGAGATCCCCCGCAGGGGAGCAATGAAAACATTGTCATTCCTCCACCTCTTGAGGGGGAGGTGGACCGCGAATGCGGGCCGGAGGGGGTCTGCGGCGGCGCGCCTACCCGCCGATGATGATCTTTTCCTCGCCCCACCAGAGGGGGCTCTTCGGCAGGTCGATGAACTTCCTCTCGTCCTCCAGCAGCAGCCGGCCTGCCTCGCGGGCGGCGGGATCGCCGCCCAGGGCGGCGAGGTCCTCGAGGCTGTCGTACCAGAGCTGGGCGACGCCATCGAACTGGGGCGGGGTGTTGCGGCTGGCGCGGATTCCCTCGCTGATCGCCTCGTCAAAGGAATGCAGCTGCACGTAGCGGCGGATGCGCAGGACATCCTTCACGCTCGCCACCAGGGGCCCGTGCGTGTTGAGCCAGTAGTCCTGGAACTGCTCTCGCGTGAGGTGCGGAAGGCGGACAAGGGCGAAGGTCAGCTTGATCATGGTCGGGCCTTTCCGGTTCGCGGGCATTTCGGACGCAATCCCGGCGATTGGCGAGTCCTTCCTAACGTCCATGCCCTCCCCCTCGGCGGCCAGATGGCCTAAATCGGGGACATGCGCACAGAGACTCCCGCCCCGATCCGCCTGGCCGACTACCGGCCGCCCGCCTTCCTCGTGGACGAGGTCTTCCTCGACTTCGACCTCAGGCCCGAGGCGACCCGCGTGAAGGCCCGGCTGGGCCTGCGGCGCAATGGCGCGGCGGGCGCGCCCCTCCGGCTGGACGGCGAGCGGCTGAAGACCCTGTCCGTCGCGATCGACGGCCGGATCCTGGCCGCCGGCGAATACGCAGCGGATGACCACAGCCTGACCGTCCCCGGCGTTCCTGACGCCTTCGTCCTGGAGACCGAGGTCGAGATCAACCCGGCGGCCAACAAGGCCCTGGAGGGGCTCTACATGTCCGGCGGCCGGTTCTGCACCCAGTGCGAGGCCGAGGGCTTCCGGACCATCACCTGGTATCCGGACCGGCCGGATGTCCTCGCCCGCTTCACCGTGCGCATGACCGCCGACGACGCCTGGCCGCGCCTGTTGTCCAACGGCAACCTGGTGGAGACCGGCCGCGGGCCGGACGGCCGGCGCTATGCGGTCTGGAACGATCCCTTCCCCAAGCCCTGCTACCTCTTCGCCCTGGTGGCCGGGGAACTGGACGAGCTGGCCGACGACTTCGTCACCGCCAGTGGCCGCAAGGTCGACCTGAAGATCTATGTCGACCCAGGCATGGCGCCCCGCGCGGCCTACGCCATGGACTCCCTGAAGCGGTCCATGCGCTGGGACGAGGAGGCCTTTGGCCGCGAGTACGACCTGGACCTCTTCATGATCGTCGCCGTGCGCGACTTCAACTTCGGGGCCATGGAGAACAAGGGACTCAACATCTTCAATTCGTCCCTGCTGCTGGCCGACCCGCAGACCGCCACCGACCTCGACTACGAGCGCATCGAGAGCGTCGTGGCGCATGAGTATTTCCACAACTGGACGGGCAATCGCATCACCTGCCGCGACTGGTTCCAGCTGTGCCTGAAGGAAGGCCTGACCGTCTTCCGCGACCAGAGCTTCTCGGCCGACATGCGCGGCGAGGCGGTCCAGAGGATCAAGGACGTCAAGGCCCTCCGGGCCCGTCAGTTCGCCGAGGACCAGGGCCCCCTCGCCCCCCCGGTGCGGCCCTCCAGCTACCTGAAGATCGACAACTTCTACACGGCGACCATCTACGAAAAGGGCGCCGAGGTGATCCGGATGCTGAAGGCCCTGATCGGGGCCGAGGCCTTCCGGAAGGGGATGGACCTCTATTTCGAGCGCTGGGACGGCCATGCGACCACCGTCGAGGCCTTCATCGCCTGCTTTGCGGAAGTCTCGGGCCAGGACCTGTCGGCCTTCTTCGCCTGGTACGAGCAGGCGGGCACGCCGCGCCTGCGCCTGTCCTCACGCTGGACGCCGGAGACCGGGGAGGTGGAGATCACCCTCCAGCAGAGGACTCCCGCGACGCCCGGCCAGGCGGACAAGCGGGCCCTGCCCGTCCCGGTGCGGCTGGGCCTCCTCGACGCCGAGGGGCGCACCCTGGCCTTCCTTCGGGACGGCGAGGCCCAGGACGAGACCCTCGTGGTGCTGGAGGGCGAGGAGACCCGGCTGACCCTGTGCGGGGTGACCTCACGCCCCGTGGTGTCGGCGCTCCGGGGATTCTCGGCGCCCGTGGAACTCAGCGTCGAGGCGCGGCCCGGCGACCGCTATGTCCAGCTGGCCGGCGACCCGGACCTGTTCAATCGCTGGGAAGCGGGCCAGGAGGTGGCGCGCGACCTGATCCTGGCGCGTGCCGCCGGCGCGCCGGACGAGGTGGGCGAGGAGCGGTTCGCAGAGGCCATGGGCCGGGCTCTGAACGACCAGGCCTCGGAACCCGCCTTCAAGGCCCTTTTGCTGGCACTGCCGACGGAATCTGACCTCGCCGTCGCCCGGCCGCCCGCCGACCCGGCGGCCATCCACGAGGCGCGCCAGGCCCTGCGCCTGAGGATGGCGGCGCACCTCGAGGAGACGCTGAAGCGCCTGCACCTCGGCCTGCAGGACGGCGGCGAGTTCGCGCCGGACGCCGCCAGTGCGGGTCGCCGGGCCCTGCGCAACGCCGCCCTCGAAGCCCTGGCCGCCCGGCCGGGCGCCGAAGTCACGACCCTTGCCGAAGGACACTATCGCGCGGCCACCAACATGACCGACGCGATCGGCGGCCTGAACGCCCTGATGTCGCTCGGCGGCGGGGCCTTCGCCGCGGCCCTCGAGGACTTCCGCGACCGCTGGAAGGACGAGCCCCT
>JBJTFE010000259.1:0-3483 GCA_046093265.1 Phenylobacterium sp.
CTTCCAGGCGCCGGCGTGCCGGGGTTCGAAATCGACAATGCGCATGTCTCCATCTTGTCGGCCGAGCTGTGCTAGGCACGGGCCATGAGCCATCCCGTCTTCGCCCACATGCCCACGACCATCTTCGAGGAGATGAGCGGCCTCGCGCGCGACCTGGGCGCCGTCAATCTGGGCCAGGGCTTTCCCGACGATCCGGGCCCCGAGGCGATCCGCGCCAGGGCCGCCGACCTGGTGATGAACGGCAACAACCAGTACCCGCCCATGGCCGGCCTGCCCGAGCTGCGACAGGCCGTCGCCGCCCACTACCGACGCACCCAGGGGCTCGACCTGGACTGGAAGACCGAGGTCACCGTGACCTCCGGCGCGACCGAGGCCCTGGCGGCGGCCTTCCTCTCCCTGGTGGAGCCGGGAGACGAAGTCATCGTCTTCCAGCCGGTCTACGACGCCTACCTGCCGCTGATCCGCCGGGCGGGCGGGGTTCCGAAACTGATCCGCCTGTCGCCGCCGCACTGGCGGTTCGACCGGGAGATGATCGAGGCGGCGCTGACCGAGCGGACGCGCATGGTGGTGCTGAACAGTCCGCACAATCCGGCCGGCACGGTGGCGAGCGCCGAGGACCTCGGCCTGCTGGCCGCGATCTGCATCGAGCGCAACCTGATCGCCCTCTGCGACGAGGTCTGGGAGCAGGTGGTGTTCGACGGCCTGACCCACACCCCCCTCATGGCCTTGCCGGGCATGCGCGAACGGACGGTCAAGATCGGCTCCGCCGGCAAGATGTTCGGCCTGACCGGCTGGAAGGTGGGCTTCATGATGGCGGCGCCGGCCCTGACCCACAGCCTGTCGCGGGCGCACCAGTTCCTGACCTTCACCACCCCGCCCAACCTGCAGGGAGCGGTCGCCTACGGCCTCGAGGATCCGGGCCAGGGGTTCAGCGCCATGCGAGCCGACCTGCAGCGCTCGCGCGACCGGCTGGCGGCGGGTCTGACGCGCGAGGGCTTCGCCGTCCTGCCTTCGTCGGGGACCTATTTCCTGAACGTCGACCTGCCGGCCTCGGGCGTACAGGAGCCGGACCGCGCCTTCTGCCTGAGGGCGGTGAAGGCGGCGGGGGTCGCCGCCGTCCCGGTCTCCGCCCTCTACGAGGAAGACCCGGTGACCACAATCGTGCGCCTGTGCTTCGCCAAGCGCGACGAGACCCTGGACGCCGGCGTCGAGCGCCTGGCCCGGGCCCGCGACCTGTCCGTCAGGGCGTCAAGGGACGGCTGACGCCTCAGCTCGTCGAGCCGCCGTCCACCACCACGGTCTGTCCGGTCATCCAGCCGCCGGCCTTCGAGGCCAGGAAGACCGCCGCGCCGGCGATGTCGTCCGGCTCGCCCAGCCGGCGCAGGGGCGTGCCCTGCGAGGACCGTACCTCGGCCTCCGGGGTGTCCCACAGGGCGCGGGCGAAGTCGGTCTTCACCAGTCCCGGCGCGATGCAGTTGATGCGGATATTGTGGGGGCTCAGCTCCTGGGCGAGGTTGCGGGCCATCTGCATGTCCGCCGCCTTGGAGATGGCGTAGGCGCCGATCACCGCCGTGCCGCGGAAGCCGCCGATCGACGAGACGATGATGATCGCCCCGTCCTTGCGCTCGACCATCTCGGGCGAGACCAGGTTCACCAGCCAGTTGTTGGCGATGATGTTGTTCTCGAGGATCTTGCGGAAGGCGTCGTCGCTGATCCCGCTCATCGGCCCGTAATAGGGGTTGGAGGCGGCGTTGCAGACCAGGATGTCCACCTTGCCGAAGGCCTTGCGGGTCTCGTCCACCAGGCGGGAGAGGTCGTCCTTGGACGAGATGTTGGCGGGCACGGCGAGGGCCGCGCCGGGCCAGCGGGCGTTGATGGCCGCAGCGACCTCGTCGCAGGGACCGGCCTTGCGCGAGGAGATGACCACCTTGGCCCCATGCTCGGCCATGCGCTCGGCGATGGCCTTGCCGATCCCGCGGGACGAGCCCGTGATGATCGCCACCTTGCCGGTCAGATCGAAAAGCTCGCCCATGGTTTCCTCCGCTTCGGGTCGTGTTTCGCCGGCCATTTGCCGCGCCGCCGCGCGCGAGGTCAAGCCGCCCGGCTTGTCGTGCGGGGCCGGGCGGGCTAGTCGGGGGAAAGCGGCGGTTTTTTCCGGCCGCGGGGCGTTCGCCCCCTTGCGCCCGGCGGCGCGGGGGCACAGCTTCCGCCCCTTGACCGATGGAGTTCTCCCCATGCGCAACTGGCGCCTTGATGACGAAGAAGAGGGCGACGGGCCCAAGCCGGATGCGGCGGCCGCCGCGGGCGGACCGGTCGCCAGCGCCCTGTTCAAGTCGCGCACCGTCCTCGTCTTCGGCGAGGTCAACATGCGCATGGCCGAGCGGGTCACCGCCCAGCTCCTGGCCCTGGCGGCCGAGGGCGACGGCGACATCCGCGTCATCATCAACTCGCCCGGCGGCCACGTGGAGAGCGGCGACACCATCCACGACGTCATGCGGTTCTGCGGCCCGAAGGTGAAGGCCATCGGCACCGGCTGGGTGGCCAGCGCCGGCGTGACCATCTTCCTGGGCGCCGAGCGCGAGAACCGGGTCTGCCTGCCCAACACCCGCTTCCTCCTGCACCAGCCGAGCGGCGGCGTGCGCGGCCAGGCCTCGGACATCCAGATCGAGGCCGAGGAGATCGTGAAGATGCGCCAGCGCATGAACCGGCTCATCGCCCGGGAGAGCGGCCAGACCTACGAGAAGATCCTCAAGGACACCCAGCGCAACTTCTGGATGAGCGCCGAAGAGGGCGTGGCCTACGGCCTGGCCTCGCGCATCGTCTCCAGCGCCATCGAGGTCTGAGGCGGACACCGGAGGAGGAGAAGCGGGCCATGGCGACCTTCACCTCCGACGGCCTCGACATCGCCTACGACGCCCGCGAGCCGGCGCCTGGCGCGCCCTGGCTGATCCTCGTCCACGGCTTTGCCTCCAACCGCCACGAAGGCTGGCGGCGCACCGGCTGGTACGCGGCCCTGGAGCGGCGCGGCATGGGCTTCGCCGCCCTCGACCAGCGCGGCCATGGCGAGAGCGCCAAGCCGCATGACCCGGCCCTCTACGGCCGCGCGGCGATGGCCCGGGACGTCCTGGCCCTCATGGACCACCTGGGGGCCGGCCGGGCGGACCTCTTCGGCTATTCCATGGGCGCCCGCACCGCGCTGGAAGTCGCCCTGGCCGCCCCGGACCGGGTCTCCAACCTGATCCTCGGCGGGGTGGGCGAGGCCCTCTTCAGCCCGCGGGAGACGGCTTCCACCGGCGCCATGGCCGCGGCCATGCAGGCGGCGGACCCGGAGAGCCTCACCGAGCCCATGCTGCGCAGCTTCCGCCAGTTCGCCGACGAGCAGGGCGAGGACCTCGAGGCCCTGGCCGCCTGCACCGAGGCGACAAACCCGCCCCTCGACCCGGACCGGCTGGGAAGCCTGCCCATGCCCGTCCGCGTCATCGC
>JBJTFE010000260.1:0-7292 GCA_046093265.1 Phenylobacterium sp.
GCGACGATGCGCTCGCCCAGCCGGGTGACCCAGTAGTAGCGCAGGGCCGTGAACAGGCCGAGGGCGACCGCAACCGACCCAAGGAGCCAGAACCAGGGGTCGACGGACTCGCCGCTCCGGTTCGAGGTCAGGTGCTCCACAAGCAGGCGGACGGCCCCGCTCATCCCCAGGGTGGCGGCGGAAGTGGCCACCATCAGGGCGCAGGCGATCACCGTATCCAGGCCGTGGGACCGGAGGATCGGGAGGAGGGCCGAAAGGGCCTTCACGTTGCGCGTGGAGCCGCGCCGCTCGGCTGCGGCCTGCATGTCCTGCACCAGGGCGCCGCCTGCGCTCGGACGGCCATCCACGGGGGCCTCAACGGAACTCTCGGTCATCCTGACCACGCCCTTGCTCTACCGGCGCCCTTTGCTGTAGAAGGCGCGCTTTCCGCTTCCCCGGCTGGCCGGCGGGCGGCGGACTTGAAACTGGCCGTTCCTTTACGTCGGATGCTCCCGAGATGAAACAAGACACCCATCCCGACTACCACTTCATCACCGTGGTGATGACCGACGGGACCCGCTACCAGACGCGCTCGACCTACGGGAAGGAAGGCGCGACTCTCAATCTCGACATCGACCCCAGGACCCATCCGGCCTGGACGGGCGGAAACCAGCAACTGCTGGACCGTGGCGGAAGGGTGTCACGCTTCAACGCCAAGTTCGGCGGCTTTACCCGCAAATAACGTCGGCCCTCTAAAGGCGTTGCGAAGGCGCTCGATCTGAGAGGCCACCGGGTTCTCGGCGGTTTCGACGTCGACGGCGAACAGAGCGCCCGTGCGTCGGATACGCAGGTGCAGGCGGTCTGCGCGTCGCAGGAATTCGGCGAGCGCCTCCGGGATCCGGGGGGAGGGCGCCGTCGCCAATGCATCCGGCAGTCGGTACCGCGGTCCGGCGGCGATCTCCGGAGAGATATCCCCCTCTCGCAGGGCCTTCTGGACAAGGAGCCATGACGTTATCTGCATGAGGCGCGTGGTGAGCCGCATGCTCGCTTCCAGATACGCGCTCGACGCCTCCGGCGTCAGGCGCCGGGCTTCCAGCCGGCCGGCCCCGTGGAGGTAGCCTGAGACTTCCGACATCAGGGCCATACCGTCCTTGAAGGTGCGTTCGAACAGTTCCGTCGCCGCCTGATCAAGGATGTTCCCGGGACCCTCCGCAGACACCGGGTTCACGTAGACGGTCATGCTCGGCTCCTTTCCGACGGGCGGGCGGCCGACGATTCGCCCTCGCACGACCTTGCCTGCGCGCTTTCGCCAAGGTCGGCAAGAGCGCGCTTCAGGCGTCGGGATTGCGGAACAGGGCGTCCGCCGCCTGCCTGCCGATCGCCTTGCGGCGGATGTGGGCCCTGCAGCGCTCAATCTCCGCTTCCAGGAGGTCGATCCGCGTCTCCAGGTCCTCGACGGCGAAGAGCTCAAGGTCCTCCCGGACGGCGAGTTCCAGGGCCTCGCCACGTCCCTTCCGGACTTCCTCGGCGTCTTCCATCCTTCCCTCCAAGGTCCGACACGCCCTCTTGGCGTCCTGTGAAGCGGAGCCTATCTGGCGCAGAGGGCGCCGGTGGCGCAAGGGCGCGGGAGGGATCTGATGGGCCAGGGGATGATGACGGCCATCGCCGTCGAGGGCGGGCGCGGAGGCCCGGACGCCCTCAAACCGGTGCAGATCCCCAGGCCGGAGCCCCGGGAGGGCGAGGTTTTGATCCGGGTGGCCGCCGCCGGGGTGAACCGGCCGGATCTCCTGCAGCGTATGGGGGGCTATCCCCCGCCGGCCGGGGCGCCAAGTACGCTGGGTCTCGAGGTCGCCGGCGAGGTGGTCGCGGGGGCGGGGCGCTGGCGCCCCGGGGATCAGGTCTGCGCCCTGCTGGGCGGCGGCGGTTATGCCGAGTACGCCGTCGTGGACGCCCGCCACGCCCTGCCGGTCCCTCCGGGGTTCAACCTGGTCGAGGCCGCCGGCCTGCCCGAGACCGTCTTCACGGTCTGGGCCAACGTCTTCGAGCACGGGGCGCTGAAGGCCGGTGAGACCCTGCTGGTGCATGGCGCCACCTCCGGGATCGGCGTGACGGCGATCCAGATGGCCAAGGCCGCCGGGGCGCGGGTCATCGCCACCGCCCGGGGCGCGGCCAAGGCCGCCCGGGCCCGCGAGCTGGGGGCCGACATCGCCATCGACGCCACGACCGAGGAGTTCGGGGCCCGGGTCAAGACCGAGGGCGGCGCCGACGTTGTGCTGGACATGGTCGGCGGTGACTATTTCGGGCGGGAGCTGGACGCCCTGCGGGTCGGCGGGCGGATCGTCTTCATCGCCTCCCTGGCCGGAGCAGAGGTGGTCCTGCCGGTTTTCAGCCTCATGCAGAAGCGCGCTGTGGTCACCGGCTCGACCCTCAGGCCCCGGTCCGCCGACGAGAAGGCGCGGCTGGCGGCGGCCGTAGAGGGGACGGTGTGGCCCTGGATCACCGCCGGGCGCTTCCGGCCCGTAGTCGACCGCACCTTCCCCCTCGCGCGCGCCTGCGACGCCCACGCCGCCATGGAGGCTGGCGATCATGTCGGCAAGATCGTCCTGACCATCGGCTGAAACCCCCCTCCCGAGGTCAACGGAAACGCCGACCTGGAACCGGGCTGTTCCCTGGGAGCCGCCATACCGGCTTGACAAGAATGGCCCGCCGTCATGCTCTGGTCGCCAGGGTGGGAGAAGGGCCGGGCGCAACACCGGTCTCGGACCCGTACGACGGGAGGCGGAGTGACCGTTTCGGACGATCTGGACCCGGGCCCCGTCAGGTCCTTTGGACGCCCGCTCACTTTCGCAACCAAGATTTCCTACGGCCTCGGATCGGCGGCCAACGGCGCCTATGCCTTCCTCGCCGGCCCGACCATGTTCTTCTACAGCCAGGTGGTCGGGGTCCCGCCCCATATCGTCAGCCTGGCGATCTCTGCGGTCATCATTATCGACGGCTTCTGGGACCCCCTGATCGGCCATGGATCGGACCAGTTCCGCTCCCGGATCGGCCGGCGGCATCCCTTCCTCTACCTGGCCATGTTCCTGGTTCCGGTGGCCCTCTTCCTGCGTTGGCATCCCCCGGGCTGGGACGCCTCCGCCATGTTCTGGTACATCCTCGTCACAGGGCTGTTCGTGAACCTGGCCTGGAGCCTCTACGAGATTCCGTCAGGGGCCATGGCGCCGGAACTGGCGCCCGGCTATCACGACCGGACCGTCCTCCTGGGCTATCGCTGGATACTCGGATCTCTCGGCACCGCCCTGGCGACCGTGCTGATCTACGGCATCTTCCTGAGGAAGACTCCTGAGCATCCGGTCGGACAACTCAACGCCGACGGCTACGGGCCCCTGTCCGTCGCCATCACCCTCATCTTCCTGGTGGCGGGCCTGACCATGGCCCTGGGCACCCAGAAGCAGGCGGCGGGTTTCCACCAGCGTCCCAATGAACCCGGCCGGACTTTCCGGGACGACTGGCGCGACGCCCTGGTCACCCTGACCGACCGCAACTTCATCTTCGCCCTGATGGCCCAGGTCATCGCCGGACTGGGGTTCGGCATCGCCGCGGGCCTGACCCTCTACTTCCAGGCCTATCTCTGGGAGTTGAAAGCCCAGGACATCCTGATCCTCACCCTGTCGGGGATTCCGGGGCCGATCTTCGGCGGTGTCCTCGCCCCGCGGCTGGCCCGCCGCTTCGGCAAGAAGAATGCGGCCATGGCCCTCTTCCTCACCAGCGTAGTCTTCGGCCATACGCCCATGTTCCTCAAGCTGATCGGGGTGCTGCAGTTGAACGGGACCCCGGCCCTGCTCTGGGTTCTCGCCAGCTTCACCTTCGTGCAGATAGTCTGCGCCGTCGCCGGCTACATCCTGGCCTCGTCCATGATCGGCGATATTGTAGAGGAGGTGCAGGTCCGCACCGGCCGCCGCGCCGAGGGCCTGCTGACCACCGCGGACAGCCTGCCCAGCAAGATCGTCAATGCTATCGCCGCCCTCATCCCGGGCCTGATCCTCACCGCCGTGGCCTTCCCGACCAAGGCCCAGCCCAACGACCGAACCATGGAGCTGATCACCCAGGTGGGCTGGCTCTACCTGCCGACGGTGATCGTCCTCTTCCTCGGCTCGATCGCAACCTGGTCCTTCTACCGGCTCGACGAGGAGAGCCACGCCCGTAACCTCGAGGCCATCTCGGGCGGCCGCAGTTGACGGCCGGGCCGGTCCTGAGCGACGCCCATGAGGGCTGGGGCGAGCTGGTCCTCAACCGCCCCGAACGCCGCAACGCTCTGGCGCCCGGGTCCGCCGCGGCGCTCCGGTCGGGGCTGGCGGACCTGCTTGCGGGCGGCGCCAGGGTCATCGTACTGCGGGGCGAGGGCGGAACCTTCTGCTCGGGGCTCGACGTCGACCTCTTCCAGGGCGGCGCAGGCGCCGACTGGGCGCGGGACTGGACAGGGTTCCACCGGGATCTCTTCGCCTGCCGGGCGGTGGTGATCTGCGCCCTCGAACGCTACGCCATCAACGGCGGGGCCTCCCTGGCCCTCGGGGCCGACCTGATGGTCGCCGGCGAAAGCGCGGTCCTGACGGTGGGCGAGGCGGCGATCGGCATGCACGCGCCCATGAACCTGGCCTGGCTGAGGCTTCGCGCGCCAGAGGCCGCAGCCGCCCAGCTGGCCCTCGGCGCCGGCCGGATGAGCGGGCCGGAGCTGCACAGACTGGGCCTCGCCTGGGCCGTCACGCCCGCCGACGCCGTGCTCGATCACGCCCGCGCCGCCGCAGCGCGCATGGCCGCCTGGCCGGCCGGGACCCTGGCGGGGATCAAGGCCGCCCTCCGCCGCGTGGTCCCCGAAGGCGGCGATGTCTTCGACGCCGTCCAGGCGCGTCCCGGCCAGGGCGGCGCGGCCCCCTCACGGATCGCGGCTGAGCCACAGCCTTGACATACCCCCGGCTCAAATGAGCGTATCGCCGCCCAGACGAAGAAAGACGCCTCCATGACCACGACCGTTCCCGACACCTTCCTCCAGCTTCGCACCGAGGTGACCGCCGACGGCTCCGAGCTGCGCCTGTCCCTTGTCCGGGTCCCGACGCCCAAGCCCGGCGACGGCGAGATCCTGGTCCGGGTCCGCGCCACGCCGATCAACCCCTCCGATCTCGGCCTGCTGGTCGGCCCCGCAGACCTGGACGCTGCAAAGGTCTCCGGTTCGGGCGAGGGCGCCGTCCTGTCCGCTCCCATCCCGCCGGCCCTGCGCCGGGCCGTCGCCGCCCGCGCCGGCGCCGCCCTGCCCGTCGGCAACGAGGGTGCGGGGGAGGTCGTGGCCGCCGGCGCCTCGCCCGAGGCCCAGGCCCTGCTGGGCCGCACCGTGGCCATCCTGGGCGGCGAGATGTACGCCGAGTACCGCTGCGTGCGCGCCGCAGACGCCCTGCCCCTGCCGGCCGGAACCGACTCCCGCGATGGCGCCTCCTGCTTCGTCAACCCGCTGACCGCCCTGGGCATGGTCGAAACCATGAAGCTGGAGGGTCATTCGGCCCTCGTCCACACCGCCGCGGCCTCCAACCTCGGCCAGATGCTGAACCGCATCTGCCTGGAGGACGGGGTGCCCCTGGTGAACATCGTCCGCAGCCCGGCGCAGGCGAAGATCCTGAAGGATCAGGGCGCCAAGGTGGTCTGCGACTCCTCGCAGCCCGACTTCATGGAGAGCCTGGTCGCGGCCCTCACAGAGACCGGCGCCACCCTGGGTTTCGACGCCATCGGCGGCGGCAAGCTTGCGGGCCAGATCCTCACCGGCATGGAGATCGCGGCCAACGCCCGCAACCCCGCCGGCTTCTCGCGCTATGGCTCCACCACGCACAAGCAGGTCTACATCTACGGCGGCCTGGACACCGGCCCGACGGAGCTGAACCGAGCCTTCGGCATGGCCTGGGGGTTGGGCGGCTGGCTCCTGACCTCCTTCCTGAACCGGATCGGCAAGGAGGGCGCAGACCGCCTGCGGGCCCGGGTGGTGGCGGGCCTGAAAACCACCTTCGCCTCCGGTTACACCACCGAGGTTTCGCTCACCGACCTCCTGAAGCCGGATGTCGTCCGGGCCTGCAATCGCAAAGCCACAGGCGAGAAATTCCTCGTTCGGCCCTGACCCCGACAAAGCCCCGGCGGACGGCTTTCCGCCGGGGGTTTCGCATTGCCAAGGCCGGTTTGGGCGGCCATAACCAAAAGGACAAAGGGAGGTCCTTCTCATGCGTGAAGCCGTAATCGTTTCCTATGCCCGTACAGGTCTGGCCAAGGCTGGCCGCGGCGGGTTCAACATGACGCCGCCGATGTCCATGGCGGCCCACGCGGTCAAGCACGCCGTGGAGAAGTCCGGCGTCGAGAAGGACTTCGTTGAAGACTGCTTCATGGGCAACAACGCCCACGCCGCCCCGAACATCGGCCGCCAGGCCGCCCTGCTCGCCGGCATGCCGGTGACCACCGCCGGCGTGTCCGTGAACCGCTTCTGCTCCTCCGGTCTGCAGACCATCGCCATGGCGGCGAACCACATCCGCGGCGACGGCGCCGACTGCGTTGTGGCCGGCGGCGTCGAGAGCATCTCGGTGTCTGGCGGACGTTTCCCGCCTGAAGCGATGGATCCCGAACTGGCGAAGATCGCCCCGGCCATCTACATGGCCATGATCGACACCGCGGACATCGTGGCCAAGCGCTACAACGTCAGCCGAGAGGCCCAGGACGAGTTCTCCCTGCGCTCGCAGCAACGCATGGCCGCCGCCCAGCAGGCCAACCTGTTCGCCGACGAAATCGTGCCCATGAAGACCAAGATGAAGCAGGTCAACAAGGACACCAAGGAAGAGACTATCGTCGACTACATTGTCACCCGCGACGAGTGTAACCGCCCCGACACCAACCTCGAGGGTCTGGCCAAGCTCCAGCCCGTGATGGGCGAGGGCAACTTCGTCACCGCCGGCAACGCCTCGCAGCTGTCCGACGGCGCGGCCGCGGTCCTCTTGATGGAAGGCAAGGAAGCCGAGCGCCGGGGTCTCAAGCCCCTCGGCCGCTTCGTCTCCTGGGCCGTCGCCGGCTGCGAGCCCGACGAAATGGGCATCGGCCCGGTCTTCGCCATCCCGAAGCTCTTGAAGCGCAATGGCCTGAAGGTCGATGACATCGACCTGTGGGAGCTGAACGAGGCCTTCGCCAGCCAGTGCCTCTACTGCCGCGACCACCTCGGCATCGATCCCGAGAAGTACAACGTCAATGGCGGCTCCATCGCCATCGGCCACCCCTTCGGCATGACCGGCGCC
>JBJTFE010000261.1:0-3405 GCA_046093265.1 Phenylobacterium sp.
GGCCGGGCGCGGGTCAGCTCGCCCCGGGCGATCAGGCCGGCCACCGAATGGACCATGGAGGTCTCCAGCAGCTCGGCCGCGGACAGGGGCGGCAGGAGGCCCGGCAGGCGCGCCGCCATCATCGACTTGCCCGCCCCCGGCGGCCCGGTCAGCAGGAGGTTGTGCCCGCCGGCGGCGGCGATCTCCAGGGCCCTGCGGGCGGTCTCCTGGCCCCGCACCTCGCGCAGGTCCGGCGCCGGCGCGCCTTCGGTCAGGGCGCCCGGGGCCGGCGGGGAGAGCGCCTGGGTCCCGCGGAAGTGGTTGACCAGGGCCACCAGGCTGGGCGGCGCCAGCACCGGGGTCGACCCCGCCCAGGCCGCCTCCGGCCCGCTGGCCTCGGGGCAGATCAGGCCCAGGCCCAGGGCGCCCGCCGCCACCGCCGCCGGCAGGGCCCCGGCCGAGGCGGTGATGCGCCCGTCGAGGGACAATTCGCCCATGGCCGCCCAGCCCTGGAGTGCGTCGGGCGGGATCACCCCCATGGCCGCCATCACCGCCAGGGCGATGGGCAGGTCATAGTGGCTGCCCTCCTTGGGCAGGTCGGCGGGCGCAAGGTTGCAGATGATCCGGCGGCCCGGCATGGCCAGGCCCAGGCCCGTGAAGGCGGCCCGCACGCGCTCGCGGCTCTCGGCCACGGCCTTGTCGCCCAGGCCCACCAGCACGAACTTCTGCTCGCCGGCGGTCAGCTGGACCTCAACCTCGACGGGCCGGGCCTCGACGCCCTGGAAGGCCAGTGTGGTGACGCGGGCGGCCATGCGCACTCCTTACGCTCCGCCCCGTTCCCCGTTTCAGACAATCACGCCGCTTGCCCCCGAGCAAGAACAAAAATGGAACGCAAGGGCCAGTCCGTCAGACCCCGGCGCGCTTCGTCTCGATCACGTCCCACAGCGCCGAGGCGGCGTCGATCCCCGACAGGCGCTTCAGGGCCCGCGCGCCGGTGGGGGAGGTGACGTTGATCTCGGTCAGGTAGTCGCCGATCACGTCGACGCCCACGAAGAGCAGGCCCCGAGCCCTCAGCTGCGGGCCGATGATGGCGCAGAGCTCGCGGTCGCGGGCGGTCAGCTCGACGGCGTCGGCCCGGCCGCCCACGGCCAGGTTGGAGCGGATCTGGCCAGGCGCCGGCACGCGGTTGATGGCGCCGACCGGTTCGCCGTCCACCAGCAGGATGCGCTTGTCGCCCTTGCTCACCGCCGGGATGAACTTCTGGGCGATCACCGGCTCGCGGCCGATCATCCGGTGCAGGTCCAGGAGGGCGTCGAGGTTGGGGTCGTCCGCAAGCAGCCGCGCCACCCCCGAGCCGCCGCCGCCGTAGAGCGGCTTGAGCACGATGTCCCCGTGCCGGGCCCGGAAGTCATAGAGGGCCTCCACGTCCGAGGTGACCAGGGTCGGAGGCTGCACCCCCTCGAAGGTGGTGACGTAGAGTTTTTCCGGCGCGTTGCGCACCTCGGTCGGGTTGTTCACCACCAGAGTCTTCGGATGGATGGCGTCCAGGAAGTGGGTGGTGGTGATGTAGGCCATGTCGAAGGGCGGGTCCTGGCGCAGCAGCACCACGTCGGCCGCCTCCAGGGCGCGCTGTTCCCAGGGGCCGAAGGCGGCGTGCTCGTCCTGCACGTCCTTGACCCGCACCGGGCGGCCGCGGGCGAACAGGCGTCCATTCTCCAGGGCCAGGCGGTCCGGCGTGTAGACGAAGAGGTCGTGGCCCCGGGCCTGGGCCTCCAGCATCATGGCGAAGGTGGTGTCTCCCTGGATGCGGATGTGCTCCAGCGGGTCCATCTGGACGGCGACGTTCAGCTTCATGGCGGGCTCCCTCTCAAGGCGCCTTCTAGCACGGGGCGCCGCCGGGACGTCAAAGCCCGACCCCTCAGGTTTCCGGCCAGGCGTCGGCCAGGTGGCGTGGGCGACGGCCGGGGGCGAGGGCAACCAGGTCCAGGCGCACGGCCTTGCCCGCCAGGTCCGGCCGCCGCGCCGCCAGGGCCTGGCCCGCGCGCCTCAGCCTTTCTCTCTGGTCCGCCCCGACGGCCTCGAGCGCCGCCTCCAGGCTGGCCCGGGACTTGACCTCCACCACCGCCAGAACGGCGCCCCTGAGGGCCAGGATGTCGATCTCCGCCTGCGGCGTCTTCAGGCGGAACCCCAGGATGCGCCAGCCCTTCAGCATCAGCCAGACGAGGGCGATCCATTCGGCGCGGCGTCCGCCGGTCCGCGCCAGGGCGCCCAGTCGTCGCCGCCAGGGCCGGGCCGCCGCCCTCATCCGCCGCCCTTCAGGTCGAGGGCCCTTCGGTAGAGTTCCCGACGCGGCAGGCCCAGGGCCTTTGCGACCTCCGAGGCCGCCTCGCCGGGGGAGAGCCGGGTCAGTGCCTCGGCCAGGGCGACGTCGGCGTCGTCCGCCGTGGCGGCCGCCTCGCGGCCGGGGGCGATCACGATCACCACCTCGCCCAGGGGATGGCCCAGGGCCGGGTCGGCGGCCAGTTCATCCAGGGGCCCGCGCACCACCGTCTCGTGCAGCTTGGTCAGCTCGCGCGCCACTGCGGCGGGCCGGGGGCCCAGCACCTGCGCCATGTCGGACAGGCTGGCCTTCAGCCGGCTGCCGCCCTCGAAGAGGATGAGGGTGGCGCGGACCCCCGCCAACTCGGAAAGCTCCCGCCGGCGCGCCGCCGACTTCGGCGACAGGAATCCGGCGAACAGGAAGCGGTCGGCGGGCAGGCCGGCGACGCTCAGGGCCGCCAGGGCCGCCGAAGGACCCGGAGCGGCGAAGACCGGGATCCCCCGGGCGATGGCCTCCCGGGCCAGGGGGAAACCCGGGTCCGAGACCAGGGGCGTGCCCGCGTCGGACGCCAGGGCCACCCGCCCCCCCTGCTCCAGCAGGGCCAGGGCGCGCGGGGCCGTGCGGCCGCCGGCGTGGTCGTCGTAGCGGGCCATGGGCTTCGAGAGGCCATAGGCCGCCAGCAGCTTGCCGGTCACCCGCGTGTCCTCGGCGAGCACCAGGTCCGCGCCGGCCAGGATGTCGAGGGCCCGCAGGGTGACGTCGCGCAGGTTCACGATGGGCGTCGCCACCAGGTAGAGGCCCGGTGCCAGGGGGGCGTCGGACAGGGGCGGCGGGGGCGGGCGGCGGCTCATGGCCCAGCCTTCGCGGCTTTGTGCGGCCATTGCAAGGCGCCGGGGTCAGCGCGCCAGCAGGCGCTCCAGGACGGCGTCCAGCAGGCGGCGCCCGTCCTCCGTGACCCTCAGTCGCCGGGGATCGTCGGCCAGCAGGCCTTGCGCTGCGAGGTCGCGCACCTCCGCCTCCGCCGCCCCTGTCCGACGCGCCCCTGGCGCCTGGCCTCTACCTCGTGGCGACGCCCATCGGGAACCTGCGCGACGTCACCCTCCGGG
>JBJTFE010000262.1:0-2758 GCA_046093265.1 Phenylobacterium sp.
GAAAGCCCATCAAGCTGGCCATCGTCGCCGTCATGCGAAAGCTCATCGAAGCCGCCAACCTCATCCTCCACAGAGGACAGCCCTGGGTCAAAACCCAACCCGCTTGAACATGGTTGCTCACCGCGCTTCGCGCGGAGCTCCTCCTGAGGTGGAGCAATTAGGGCGCCGTAATTCCTCCACCTTCCAGGGGGAGGTGGACCGCGCAGCGGGCCGGAGGGGGTCTGCTGAGGGGCCGTTGACCCTTTCACCCAGCGCCGTATGGAGCCACCCTTGGGAGGGGATCGTGGGGCGTCGTCATTCGCGGACCGGGACGCGGGTCTGGACCTGACGGCGATTTCCGCCGTATTCTCGGACTGGGGCGCAGATGACCGCAGGGGCCGACAGGGGGATGACATGAAGGGCGAGAGATCACGGGAGCGGCTGTTCCAGGTTCTCAACTGGCTGGTGTCGATCGTGCTCGCCGGATTCCTGATCGGCTTCGGGGGGCTGGTCATCGGCGACCTGCCCAAGGTGTCGAGCCCGGTCACGGTCGAGCAGTTCACCCCGCCGGGAAAGCTGGCGGAGCTTGACGCGACCCGGCAGCGGATCGAGACCCAGCGCTCCGACCTTCTGCCCCGGCTGGAGGCCGCCGGCGAGAAGCGGGACCGGACCGCCGAGGCCTACACCTCCGCCCGGGAAGCCTTCGACAACTGGGTCAAGACCCGCACCGCCACCGGCGACGGGGCCCAGGATGCTGAGCTGGTGGCCCGTACCCGTGAGCTGGATCGGCTGAAGGCGGCCCAGGACGCCGCCCGCACGGAGGCGGACGCCGCTTCCGACGCCGTCACCCGGCTCAACCAGGAGGAGGCCGCCGCCGAGAAGGCCCAGGCCGCCCTGAGGGCCGCCGCCGAGCCCGCCTACAAGCGGGCCAAGTTCATGCAGGACCTAAAGGTCTTCCTGCTCCGGCTGGCCCTGACCCTGCCCCTGCTGGTGATCTCCGCCTGGATGCTCATCCGGCGCCCGCGGGGCGACTACTGGCCCTTCCAGCGGGGCTTCATTCTCTTCTCGGCCTTCGCCTTCTTCGTCGAGCTGGCCCCCTACCTCCCGGACTATGGCGGTTACGTGCGCTTCGGCGTGGGCATCCTCCTGACCGTCGTCATCGGCCATTTCCTGATCAAGTCCATGCGCGCCTACCTGGCCCGCCGCGAGGCCGACGAGCAGAAGGCCGAGCCGGAGCGTGTCCGCTCCATCGCCTACGACGAAGCCCTGAAGAAGATCAGCGCCCGCACCTGCCCGGGCTGCGACCGCGGCCTGCCGACCGTGGAGGGCGCCCAGCTGGACTACTGCGTCCACTGCGGCCTGCGCCTCTTCAACCGCTGCGGCGCCTGCGAGACCCGCAAGTTCGCCTTCTTCCGCTACTGCATGTCCTGCGGCGCCCCGGCGACGGCTGAGGCCGAGGGCTGACAGGCCGTTGACCCCCCACCCGGCTTCGCCGGGAGCTCCCCCTTGGGGGAGCAATTGGCGCCTTATAATTCCTCCCCCAAGGGGGAGGTGGCTCGCGCAGCGAGACGGAGGGGGTCAGCGGGCTCGCCGTGGGCCCGTCCTAGCGACGGCGCTTCAGGGCCGCCTCATCCTCGGCGATGGAGGACCGGAGCCTGTCGGACAGCCATTCGCCGGGCTGGCCGTCGGGGCGGGGGTCGGCCATGTCGGCGATGCGCCAGTCGTCGCCAAGCGGGGCGAGGCGCAGGAAGACGGTGAGGGGTGGGCCGGAGGGCGCCAGCCGCACCCTCAGACGGGCGGTGAGGCCGGTCGGGCCGGGCCGGGTCTCCACCTTCACGATCCGGTAGGCGGCTTCGTCCCAGTCCTGGCAGCGGCAGAGGGAGATGGGCTCCACCGGGTCGAGGTCCGGCGTGCGGCGCAGCCTCTGCCCGCGGAGGGTCTCGGCGCGGCGATGCAGGCCCAGCAGGCCCTCGGAAAGGACCTGTTCCTCCTTCGACCCGCGAGGATCGGGGGCGGTCCCGTACTGGGAATAGGCGACCGCAAGGAAGGCTTCCGGCGAGAGGGCCCGGGCCGCGGGCGCCCATGCGAGCAGGAGCAGGCCGGCCAGCCCGACAGCCGCAAGTCGCAGCGTCCGGGGCTTCATCCGCCGATCGGTGCGCAGGCGACCTTCAGCCAGGCGCCGACCTCGCGGTCCAGGCGCGGGCCGATCTCGGCCAGGACCCGGGCGTGGTAGGCGTCCAGCTGGGCGCGTTCCTCGGCGGTGAGCAGGTCGGGCAGGATCAGGGTCCGGTCGATGGGCGCCAGGGTCAGGGCCTCGAAGCCCAGCATGGGCCGCTCGCCGCCGGGAATGGCCCGGGCCTCCGTCACGTACTGTAGGTTCTCGATCCGGATGCCGTAGGCGCCTTCCTTGTAGTAGCCCGGCTCGTTCGAGACGATCATGCCCGGCTGGAGGGCCACCGCGTTCGGGGTCTTGGCGATCCGGTGCGGGCCCTCGTGGACCCCCAGGAAGACGCCGACGCCGTGGCCGGTGCCGTGGTCGTAGTCCAGGCCGCGGGACCAGAGGGCTGCGCGGGCGAAGGCGTCCACCGCCGAACCCGTGGTCCCGGCCGGGAAGCGCAGGGCCGCCACGGCCAGGTGACCCTTGAGCACCAGGGTGAAGCGTTCGCACATCTCGCGGCTCGGGGTCCCGATGGCCATGGTGCGGGTCACGTCGGTGGTGCCATCCGGGTACTGGCCCCCGGAATCCACAAGCAGAAGCGTGCCCGGCGCGGTGCGCGCA
>JBJTFE010000263.1:0-5879 GCA_046093265.1 Phenylobacterium sp.
CGACAGCGCCACGGCGCAGCTGCGCCTGCGCTTCGGCCCCGACCAGGCGCTCGACGAGCAGCTCCTGCTCCTGCGCATCAACGGCCAGTGGAAGATCACCTACAAGTCGTACACCCCCTCGGCCTAGGCCCCATGGGAGGCTGCGCTCCCGCCGGGGCGGGTGCGCCGGGTGCGGGAGGCCAGGTTCCTGCACCAGTCGCCCGGATCAAGCCTCAGGCAAAGGCATGGCGACCCGCCATCCAGTCCGCGACTTCCAGACCGATGCGCTCTCCATGGTCTTCCTGAAGATAGTGGACGCCCGGACCGAGGGGGACGGTCCGGCAATGGGTGAGGTTGCGTTCGTACCATTCCGCCCGGCTCCGGGAGACCAGAGCCCCGGACTCCGCCCAGAAGAACAGCTTAGGCAGGTCAGTCTTCAGCAGCCAGTCATGATAGGCGCTTACCAGCGCCCAGACGTCGGCGGGTTGCCCCGCCACCGGAAGCTCATTGGGAAAGCGCCAGACCGGCTCTCGGCTACCCGGCGTCGCGAACGGTCGTCGATACTCCGCCATTTCCGCATCGGTCAGCTTTCGGCCAAGCCCCCCGGGCAGGACGTTTTCCACAAAACCGTTCTGCTCGACAATGAACTTGCGCCCTTCCTCAGGATCCTGAAGCAGACTGAAAAGCCGCCGGCTGGCCGGACTGAGGTCCAGCCAGGTCGGGAAGGGCCAGACGAACTCCAGAAAGGCAAGTCCGCGGACCCTGTCTTCATGACGTCGCGCCCAGTCAAAGCCGAGGGCCGAGCCCCAGTCGTGCAGCACGAGAGTGACGTCACGCAGGTCGAGCGCCTCGAAGAAACCCTCCATGTAGCGCTGATGCTCAAGGAGACGGAGCGCGTCTGCGGGCTTGTCCGAGTCCCCGAAACCCATCAAGTCCGGCGCAATGCACCTCGCCACCCTGGACAACGACCGGATCGTATCGCGCCAGAGAAACGAAGACGTCGGATTGCCGTGCAGCAACACGACGCAGGGCCCCGTACCGACATCGACGTACGCCATTTCGGATCCGGCCACCGAGACCCGTTTTTTCTCGATCCAGCCCATTTCACATCTCCGGCAAGGTTGCCGTGAAGGCGGGCATTTCCATCGCGCGGGCGCTCAGCGCAGAAAGTTTCGGATAGAGCGTGAGATCGACGGCGTCCTGAAGCACGGACTTCGCGGTCTGGATAGCGATTACGGCGGCGATATCGACGTGGTTGGGACGATCACCGCCGAACCAGCCATCCTGCGCAAAGTCTTCGAGCATACCGAGACCCGCGAGGGTCTGCCCGACGGCGTCGACCCGGTCGAGCGCCGGCGCGCCAGGCGTCTCCTTCGCAAACTCGTAATAGACGGCCCCCGCCTTCTCGATCGTTGCAAGCGCGAACGAAATGATCTGCAGGGCGTCCCGGCGCTCACGACCGGACGGGGGCAGCAAGGCGCGCTCCGGTCCCACCTGTTCGTCCAGAAAGTCGGCGATGGCCGATGAATCGACAAGTCTGTCGCCATCGCCGAGAACCAGAATTGGAACCTTGCCCATCGGATTGAAGGATTTGACGCGCTCCCTCTCCTGGAAGGCATGCAGGGCGTTGTGATGATACTCGATGCCGAGCAGGTTAAGGGTGACGCCAACGCGGCGGGTGAAGGGCGAGAACCAGGGTCCGACGAGTTCCATACTTACGATCTCCTTTGATCAGAAAGCTTCCCTGAACGGGCGCAGATCGAGTTCGTGGGTCCACGCACTCGGGTGCTGCAGGTGGATTTGCCAGTAGGCCTCGGCGATCGCCTTGATGTTCAGAAGCCCGTCCGGGCCCTTGGAGGCCATGAATTCTGAGAAGCGGGTCCGAAGTCGCTCGCCGTCGATACCGCCGTCGATGATGACATGGGCGACATGAAGGCCATGAGGTCCGAACTCGCGCGCCATCGATTGGGCGACCATGCGAAGCCCGGCCTTGCTGGCGGCGAAATGGGCAAAGCCCGCAGAACCGCGCAGGGAGCCCGAGGCGCCGGTGAAGAGGATGGTTCCGCGTCCCAACGGGAGCATTCGCCTTGCCGCTTCCCTTCCGATCAGAAAGCCGCCCAGGCAGTTCATGCGCCAGAACGCCTCAAAGGTTTCGCTGTCGATCTCCAGGAAGGGCATGGGCGCGTTGTTGCCGGCGTTGAACGCCACCAGATCGGCCGGGGCGCCGTCTTCATCCTCCTGCATGGCCCTGTCCATGAGGGACTGGACATCCTGCAGGTTGCTGGCGTCGGCGATCACGGCTGTCGCAGCGCCGCCGGACCGGCGGATGGCGTCGACGACCGCATCGATTCGCCCCTGCGTCCGGCCGGCGACGAGGACATGGCGGCCCCCTTGTGCGAATCTTTGGGCAAGACCGCCCCCCAGTCCCTCAAGGGGCCCGACACCGACAACGACGGCCTTGTTTGGCTTTTCCGCCATTGACCAGACTCCTTGGGTTATCCGCGCCGGCTCTGGAACAGAGTCGCGTCGATGACGCGGCGGAAGCGGTTGAGCGCTTCATCGGATCGCTCGATCTTCATGCGCAGGATCGCGCCATGCCAGCCGGCGAGAAGGAACTCGGCCACATCATCGGGCGCCAGACCTGCGGATATCTCGCCCTCGTTCTGAGCGTCGGCGACCAGGGCGATGAAGGGTTTGCGCCAGTCGGCGAAGATGCTCTGAAGGCGCTCGCGGATAAGCTCGCTTTGGCCGGAGGCTTCGAGGCCGAAGTTTCCGAGCAGGCAGCCATAGCGCCAGCCGGAAACGCGCATCAGCTCGGTTATCGTGTCCAGGTAGGCGCTTAGCCGCTGATGCGCCGGCATGTCCGTCGCCTCGAGGGTCTGGGCCATAACCCCCCGGATAGAGGCGAAGTAACGGTCGAGGACCTCAATCGCGAAGGCTTCCTTGGAGCGGAAGTGATTGGTGAAACTTCCCAAGGGGACGCCCGCCGCCGCGACGATGTCGCGAACGCCGGCATTGGTGAACCCCTGACGCATCAAGGTCTCAACGCCCGTCTCGATGAGGTGCTCGCGATGTGAGGGTCTGCTCATGGGCAATACGTACGACCGTATTACCTCTGGGTCAAGTGATTTTTTACATCGTACATCGCGCTTCCAAGCCCCGGTTGGGAAGACAGCGGAGCGACCCGGAGTCCGCCTACGAAAAGGGGCGGGACCATGATGGCCCCGCCCTCCCCGTCTCCGACGCCCCCGGCAGGGCGCCTGGTTACTTCCAGGCCGCCGCATTCTCGCGGACGAAGTCGGCAAGGTTGCGCGGCGGGCGCCCCGTGATCGTCTCCACCATGGGCGAGACCCCGGCCGCCCAGCCCTGCTTGATGACGTGGTTGAGGCTCATCAGCCACTCGATCACCTCGGGCGGGGACCCCATCCGGGTCATCGAATCCACCGCCGCGGCTTCCGGAACGTCGACATAGCGGACATCGCGGCCGATCTCGCGCGAGATCGCGGAGACCATCTGGGCGTCAGTGAGGTCCTCCGGGCCGGTGAGCGCATAGCTCTGACCGGCATGGGCCGCCGGGTGGGTCAGGACTTCGACGGCCACGTCGGCGATGTCACGGACATCGATGACGGCCATCGCACCGTCGCCCCGCGGGGCGTAGAGCGCACCCTCCCGGATCGCGGCGCCATAGAAGTTGACCAGGTTCTGCATGAAGCTGGTCGGAAGGAGCAGTGTGAAGGGGATGCCCGAGTTGCGGACAAGCGCGTCGATCTCCCCATGCACCTTCGCAATGGCCGCAGGACTGGCGGCGTCAGCCCCTGCCCCTGACGACCGCACGATGTGCCTGACGCCGGCGGCCTTGGCCGCCGCCACGGCGTTGGCGGCCATGCGCGGCATTTCTGGAACCAGGGGAAAGAGCAGGAACAGGGTGTCGACGCCGGCGAAGGCCCGGCGCAGGGAGGCCGGGTCCAGAAGGTCGCCATGCCCCACCTGCGAGCCGGGCGGCTGAAGGTGGTGCTCCACGAACAGCACGACGCCAGCGAGCGTGAGATCGTGCTGCACTACCCCCACCGTCTGTACCTGGCGCCGCGGGTGCGGGTGACAGTCGACGCCTTGCTCGCCGGCCTGGCCGGCAACCGGGACCTGGATGCCCGGCCCGACACCTTGCCGCAATCGTTTCTGGCCTGAGGCCGACGCCGACCGAGCCCGCGAGTCTCCGGCGACGGGTCCACCGCTTGCCGGTCGCACGCAGCCTGCCGGGACAGGACGCGGCCTGCGGGCCGACCGCCCCCCTGCCCTTATCCTCTCAAAGGTCAGCAAACGCCGCGCGGTAGAAGGCCCAGTGCCGGTCGCCGAGGGCGGTCAGGACCTGGAGAGGGTCGTGGCCGACGCCCGGCAGGACGATCCAGTCGTGGGGGATGCCGAGGCCCTCGAGGTAGGCGTGGAAGTCCTGGTTGTTCCCGAAGGTCTCGTCGCGATCGCCGATGACGAGGCGCAGGCGGGAGCGGCCAGCGAGGCGGGCGGCGTTCTCCCGGGCGTAGCGGCGGGGGCTGACGGCCTGGAAACCCGCCTGGGAGCCGCCGTAGACTTCACGCAGGAGCTCTTCGGCCTGCGCCTTGCTCGCGCGGGGGGCGGTGGTCAGGAACTCCTGCAGCGGTCCGGCGCCCATCATGGAGACGGTGCGGAAAAGCTCTGGATAGCGTAAGCCGAACCGGGCCGCGCCGTATCCGCCCATGCTGAACCCGTCGAGGAGCCTGCCCTCCCGCGTCGCCAGGGTGCGCCAGCTGGAGTCGATGTAGGGCCGCAGCTCGTGGACGATGATCGTCTCCATCGGCGCCTTGCCGTTCGACCAGTCGACATACATGCCCATGGACAGGCCATTGACGAAGACCACCAGGAAGGGAGGGGCCTTGCGGTCCCGGATGGCCTGGTCGAGTTCGGCGGCGAGCTGAGGGATGCCGGAAACCCCACCACCGGAGCCGTGCAGCCAGTAGACCACGGGAAACCGGCGGTCCGGGTGGGCCGCATAGTCGGGCGGGACGTAGATGTGGAAGCTGACCGGGCCGCCCCGCGCCTCGCTTCCGAAGGTGTGGAAGGAGACGCCAGGCCCCTGAGCGGCGTCGGTCACCCACTCGAGCCCGGGTTCAACCCGAAGAGATGGCGACCGCGCGATGGCGCCCGGCGCGGCGGCCAGGCCTGACAGGCCGGCGCCCAGGGCGAGCAGGTGTTGCCGTCGGTTCATGGGCAAGGTCCTCCAGGATGACGCCCCCAGAACTTGAACCCCTTCACCGTCGGATTCCGTCGGTTCGCCCTGCCCGCAGCTGCTTGACTTCCCCCGGGGCGGTCCCTTCCCCTTCGGGACACAGCCAAACGCCCGGGAGGAACCGCATGCTGCTCGTGGACATCAAGGACCAGGTCGCCCTTGTCACCCTGAACCGGCCCGAGGCGATGAACGCCCTGAGCCGGGCCCTGCGCGCCGAGCTGCACGAGACCCTCAAGCGGCTGGACGCCGACCCGGTGGTGAAGGTGATCGTCCTGACCGGCGCCGGCGAGCGGGCCTTCACGGCGGGGCTGGACCTGAAGGAGCTGGGCAGCGACCCGAACGGGCTGCGCGCCGCCAACGCCACCGAGCCCTCGGAGAACCCGGCCTGGGCGGTGATCGCCTGCCGCAAGCCGGTGATCGGCGCCATCAACGGGGTGGCCATCACCGGCGGCTTCGAGGTGGCCCTGGCCTGCGACGTGCTGATCGCCTCCACCAAGGCCCGGTTCGCCGACACCCACGCCCGGGTGGGCATCACGCCGGGATGGGGCCTCTCGCAGAAGCTGTCGCGGCTGATCGGACCCTACCGGGCCAAGGAGCTCTCCCTGTCCGGCAACTTCCTGGACGCCCGGACGGCGGAGGC
>JBJTFE010000264.1:0-5251 GCA_046093265.1 Phenylobacterium sp.
CCTGGCGGCCACGGGCCTGACGCGCGACCACATGCCCCGGCTGGTCGAGGGTTCTGCGGTCTCCGGCGTCCTGCGCAGGCCTGTCGCCGAGGCCCTGGGGCTCCCGCAGGTTCCCGTCGCCGGCGGCGCAGGGGCTCTGCAACCTCTCCGTCCAGAGCCATCCAGGCCAGGCGGGCGGCGCCGAGCGCCGCGGCCGTCTCGCCCCCGTCGCGGTAGACGAGAGGCCTGCCGAGGGCGGCCGCGAGCAGGGGGCCCAGCCCGGTGATCCGGGCGCCACCCCCGACGACGGTCAGCGCCTCGACCGGAGGCGAGCCCAGGGCCTCGAACCCGTCGGCCAGGGCGAAGGCGACGCCTTCCAGAGCCGCCCGCAACAGCGCCTCGCGGGTCGTGGCGTGGGTCAGTCCGACGAAGACGCCGCTGGCGGAGGGATCGTTGTGCGGCGTGCGCTCTCCCGACAACCAGGGCGTGAACAGAGGGTCGTCCGACCGGCTTCCGCCCAGGTCCGAGACCGCCTCGGCGGTGGAGGAAAACCCCGCCAGCCGGGCGACGGAGTCAATTGCGCTGGCCGCCGACAGGGTGACGGACATCCGGTGCCAGGTTTCGGGAAGGGCGTGACAGAAGGTGTGAACCCCGCGCCCCGGGTCCGGCCGGAAGGCGTCGTCGGCGATGAAGATCACGCCGGAGGTTCCCACCGAGACAAAGGCCTGGCCCGGCGCGAGGGCGCCGACGCCCACCGCACTGGCGGCGTTGTCTCCGGCGCCGCCGGCGACGGGAACCTGCGGGAGCCCCAGGGCCTCGGCGACAGGCCTGCGCAGGACGCCGGAGACCGCAGAACCCTCGACCAGCCGGGGCATGTGGTCGCGCGTCAGGCCCGTGGCCGCCAGGAGCGCGTCGGACCAGTCCCGACGCCCGACATCGAGCCAGAGCGTCCCGGCCGAATCCGACATGTCGCTGACCGCCTCGCCCGTCAGCCAGAGGCGCACATAGTCCTTCGGCAGGAGGACGCGCCGGGTCGCAGTGAAGACCTCCGGCTCGTGCGCACGCACCCAGGCGAGCTTCGGAGCCGTGAAACCCGGCATGGCGCGGTTGCCGGTGATGGCCACAAGGTCGGGGGCGGCGGCTTCAAGGGCCCGGCATTCGCGTCCGGAGCGGCCGTCGTTCCAGAGAATGGCGGGGCGAAGAGCCTTGCCTTCATCGTCGAGAAGGGTGGCCCCGTGCATCTGGCCTGAGAGCCCGATCCCCCGGGTGCGTCTTCGAAGCGGCTCCGGCAGGGCGCAGATGGCGGCCTCGGTCGCGGCGATCCAATCCTGCGGATCCTGCTCGGACCAGAGGGGCTGCGGTCGGCTTACGGCGAGGGGCGCCGTGGCCTGCGCCCGGATGACGCCGCTGTCGTCGAGGGCGACGGCCTTCACGCCCGAGGTGCCCAGATCCAGACCGATGACGACCACTCGAAGACCTCCCCAGGCTGTCGCCTCGCAGACCGGGACGACCCGGGATCCTCGACCGCCCTGCAGGGCGGTCGCCACCGGGAAGACGCCGGCGGGTGCGCCGCCATCGGTTCTCAGGGCACGAGAAGACACCTTGTAAACAAACAGTCAATCTTGTTTGTTTGTAGAGTTGGTCAGGGAGAGGCTCGTGGCTCGCGGGAATGACGGATGGACCCAAAGCCGGCTGCAGAGGCCTGGCGGCCTGGCGGGCGCCATCGGAGCGCGTTCATGACGGACCATCCCTCCCGCCCGACACAGGCCCAGCGATCCGGCAGAACCCGCGAACGTTTGGTGACGGCTGCGATCGACGCCCTCTACCGCTACGGTTACGCGGCGGTGTCGACGACCCTTGTGGCGGAGCTGGCAGGCGTGTCTCGCGGCGCGATGCTGCACCAGTTCCCCACCAAGGCCCAGCTGATGGCCGAGGTGGCCGAGACCACCCACCAGAGGAATGTCGCCGCCTACAGGTCGGCGCTGTCCCGGAACGCGCTGACGGCCGAGGAGCGTCTTCTGGCGCTTCTGGACGTCGCCTGGATGCGGCACGGTTCGCCGGACGGCGTGGCCCATGACGATATCCGGTCTGCGACCCGGTCCGACCCCGAGCTCGCCGAACGCGTCATGCCCGTCCTGCTGCGGCATGCCGAGGAAACCGAGGAAACCTTCGCCCGGCTGATGGCGGCGGCGGGGATCGACGACAGGTCCCTCTCGGACGCCCTGCTGACCATGGCCGTGGCGGCCCTGCGGGGACTGGCGCTTGAGAAGGCGCTGGGGCTGGACGAGGCGCAGGTGGAGGCGGCGTTCCAGCAGCTGAGGCGGACCCTGGGGGCTGACATCCGCGACAGGCGGGCCAGGGCGGAGGAGCCTGGGGTCATCTAAGTCTGACCGGGGCCCTGCTCCCGTCCCGGTCAGTGGCCTCCCGGAGGGGAGGAATTACAGGGGTTTAATGGCTCTTCCTCAGGGGGAGAACCTCGCGCAGCTGCGTCAGGCCGCCCGGCGGCCTTCCACCTCGGCCAGGCGCTGGATGGTCACATAGTCGGTCTTGCCGGTGCCGAGGACGGGAATTTCCGGGACCTTCACGATCTTGCGGGGCACCGCGATTTCGGGGGCGCCGAGGGACTGGGCGTGTTCCACAAGGGTTGTGGCGGCGGCGTCGTTGCGGTCCGTGAACAGGATCAGGCGCTCGCCCTTCTTGGGGTCGGGCATGGAAACGACGGCGTGACGGTTGTCGGGCCACAGGGACTGGACGAGGTCTTCGGCGGCGGTGAGGGAGACCATTTCGCCGCCCACCTTGGCGAAGCGCTTCACCCGCCCGAGAATGGTGATCCAGTTGTCGCCCGTCATGCTGACGATGTCGCCGGTGTCGTGCCAGCCGTCGGCGGGAGCGTCCACGCCGCCGTCGGGGCGAAGGTAGCCGGCCATGACATTGGCCCCGCGGACCAGCAGCTTGCCGCCGCAGGTGATGCCCTCGACGGGCTCCAGGCGGGCCTCCATGCCGGGCAGGAGACCGCCCACCGTTCCGTGGCGGTTGTCGTCGGGCTTGTTGACCGCAATGACCGGGGCCGCTTCCGTGGCGCCGTAGCCCTCCAGGACCGGAATGTCGCCGAAGCGGTCGCGGATCATGTTGTGGGTTTCCTCGCGCACCTTCTCCGCGCCCGCGACGATGAACTTCAGGCCGGCGAGCTCATCCCCGTCGCTGGCCCGGGCGTACTGGTTGATGAAGGTGTCGGTGGCCAGCAGCAGGGCCGCGCCGCAGTCCTTGATGAGGGCCGGGATCTGCTTGACGTGCAGGGGCGAGGGATACTCGAAGGCCTTCATTCCGGTCAGGAGCGGCAGAAGGACCCCGCCGGTCAGGCCGAAGCAATGGAAGATCGGCAGGGGATTGAAGAGCACCCAGTCGGGGTCGAGCTCGATGAAGGTCGCGATCTGGGCGACGTTGGCGACCAGGTTCTCCTGGGTGAGCACCACCCCCTTGGGCGCACCGAAACTGCCGGAGGTGAAGAGGACGACGCCGATGTCCGAGGGGCGCGCGGCGGCGGCGAAGCGGATGGGCAGGGCGCCGGCGGCGGCGGCGAAGAGCTTGTCGGTCAGGCCCACCGACTCGCGCACGTCCTCCAGGTAGGTGACGGTGGCGACCGTCTCCAGGGCGTCGACCAGATCATGCAGCTGGCCCTGCTCGACGAACTTCTGGGCGGTGAGCACCCGCTTCACGCCGGCCAGCTCGCAGGCGGCCTTGAGGTTGCGGATGCCGGACGTGAAATTCAGCATGGTCGGAACGCGGCCGAAGGCGTGAAGGGCGAAGAAGGCCACCACGCCGGCCGAACTGGAGGGCAGCATGACCCCGACCCGCTCCCCCTTCTCGGTCATGGCGGCGATGCGGCGGCCGAGGGCGAAGGCGGCGCGGATCAGGTCGGTGTAGGTGAGGGGATTGCGGTCCTGGTCCTCCAGGATCGGCTTCTTCGCGCCGTGAGCGGTGCGGGCTTCCACAAGCGCCTTGAACAGGGTTCCGCCGCCGTTGAGATGATCCGTCAGGCTCGCCATGCGTCGTCTCCCTGCCATTGCCGCTGGGAGGAAGGTAATCAGACGGCATCGGATTGAAAAGATGCGTTACGGCCTGTGATCGCGCGGAAGGCTTGATCCGTGCGGCGCAAGGGCTGATCTAGGGGCATGGCCACCGTCATCGATACGCGCCAGGGGCCGCGTCCCCGGCACCCCGAGAAGCGCAACCGTCCCGACACCCCGGTGCTGCGCAAGCCCGAGTGGCTGCGCGTCCGGGCCCCGGGCTCAGAGGGCTATGCGGCGACCCGCGCCATCGTGAAGGCCCACGGCCTGGTCACGGTCTGCGAGGAGGCGGCCTGCCCCAATATCGGCGAGTGCTGGACCCAGTCCCACGCCACCATGATGATCATGGGCGACACCTGCACCCGGGCCTGCGCCTTCTGCAACGTGGCGACCGGTCGCCCCGAGCCCCTCGATCCCACCGAACCCGCCCGGGTCGCCGACGCCGTGGCGAAGATGGGGCTGAAGCACGTGGTCATCACCTCGGTGGACCGCGACGACCTGGCCGACGGCGGCGCCGCCCACTTCGCCGCCGTGGTGCGCGAGATCCGCGCCCGCGCGCCGGGTGCGACAGTGGAGATCCTGACCCCGGACTTCCTGCGCAAGCCGGTCGAGGCGGCGCTGGAGGTGATCGCCTCCCGGCCGGACGTGTTCAACCATAACCTCGAGACTGTTCCCCGCCTCTATCCCTCGATCCGGCCGGGCGCCCGCTACTACCATTCCCTGCGCCTGCTGGAGCGGGTGAAGGAGGCGGACCCGGAGGCCTTCACCAAGTCCGGCCTGATGGTCGGGCTGGGCGAGGCGCGGGAAGAGGTGCTGCAGGTCATGGACGACATGCGCTCGGCGGGGGTCGATTTCCTGACCATCGGCCAGTACCTGCAGCCGACCCGCAAGCATGCGGCGGTGGAGCGGTTCGTGCATCCGGACGAGTTCCGCGGCTACGAGGAGGCGGCCCGCGCCAAGGGCTTCCTGATGGTCTCGGCCAGTCCCCTGACGCGGTCGTCCCACCATGCCGGCGAGGACTTCGCCCGGCTCAAGACGGCCCGGCTGGCCCGCGGCGGGTAGGGGGCCTTGCGCCACCGCCTCTCACGCCTGTCGCCCTACGCCCCCGACGCCCTGTTCGGCCTGGTGGGGGATGTCTCCCGCTATCCCGAGTTCGTGCCCTGGGTCCGGTCGCTGAGGACCTGGAACGCGCGGGCCGAGGCCGA
>JBJTFE010000265.1:0-5672 GCA_046093265.1 Phenylobacterium sp.
GGCGGCTCTGCCCGTGCAGTGGAGCTTCGGCGCCGAGTACCGGGAGGAAACCGGCGAGACCATCCCCGACGAATGCCTGAAGCTGGCGCCCGCCAGCTGCCTGGGCGGCGCCGGCGGCAACACCCTGCCGATCAAGGGCGGCTTCGACGTCTACGAAATCTTCGGCGAAACCATTGTTCCGCTGGTGTCCGACGCGGCCTTCGCCAAGTCGCTGGATGTCGAGCTGGGCTTCCGCTTCGCGGACTATAACCCCTCCGGTTCGAACACGACCTGGAAGGCCGGTCTGAACTGGGAGCCGGTGGACGGTCTTCGCATCCGCGCCATGCAGCAGAGGGCGGTTCGCGCGCCGAACGTCGGGGAACTGGCGGCGCCTCTCGTCTCCGGATTGCAGAACGCGACCTTTGACCCGTGCTCTATCGCTAATGCGAGCGTCCTGGCGGGTAACGCGACCCTGCGGGCGCGGTGCATCTCCACGGGGATGACGGCGGCCCAGGTCGGCACCGTGCAGGACATCGTGTCCGGCCAGATCAGCACCTTCGAGGGGACCAACCTCCAGAAGCTGCCCAAGCCCGAGACTGCGGATACGACGACCGTGGGCTTGGTCTGGACTCCCGGCTTCCTCCCGGTGGTCTCCTCGCCCTTCATCTCGGTGGACTACTACAGGATCCGGGTTGAGGACTGGATTGGAGAGTACGACCCTCAGGAAGTGCTGGACTCCTGCTATAACAGCGGCGTCGCTGGCCAGTGCGCCAAGGTCATCCGCGTCAACGGCGACCTGGCTTCGCCGGCGTCGGGCATCCGGTTGCTGACCGAGAATCTGGACTATCTTGAGGCGGAAGGCGTTGAAGTGAACGCAGGCTTCGGGATCGGTCTTGCCGATCTGGGCGGCTCCGAAGCCTGGGGTCGGCTGCAGTTCAGTCTGGCGGCCAACTACTACATGACCAACGAGCGCCGGTCTGATCCCAGCCTCCCGGTTGTGGACTGCATGGGCTACTTCGGCACCGCCTGCGGCAACCCCACCCATCAGCTGCGGTTTGTCCAGCGGACCAATTGGTCCTTCGGTGACTTCTCCCTCGGCTATCAGTGGCGCTATCAGGACGCCGTGGAGATCGAGAAGCCGCAGCAGGCCGCGACCTTCGCCAAGTTCCGGAAGATCGACGCCTTCAACTACCTGGATCTGAACGGCTCCTGGGCGGTCAACGACACGGTCCGCCTGAGCGCCTCGGTCCGGAACGTGTTCGAGGAAGATCCGCCGATCGTCGGTAACGAAGCCGCGACCACCGCCGCCAACAGCGGCAACACCCTGCCCTCCAACTACGACACCCTGGGCCGGGTCTTCGCGGTGGGCGTGAACGTCCGGTTCTAAGACCGTACGACGATCCAATCCTTGGGGGCGGCGGAGCATCTCCGCCGCCCCCTTTGCTTTGTGGAGGCGGATTTGCAGGCGGTGGAGTGGGCGGAGGCCGCCCGGGCGGCGGCAAGGGCCGGCCGTTGGACCGAGGCGGAGGATCTCTGGCGCAAGGTGCTGGGGGCGGACGCCCGACATGCCGAGGCGCTCTACAGCCTGGGCGTTCACGCCCTCCAGGCCGGTCGCATGGAGGAGTCCATCGACCTCCTGCGGCAGGCCTGCGCCGCCGCCCCCGGCGAGGCGACGGTCTGGGTCTTCCTGTCCGCGGCGCTGAGGACCGCCGGGCGGCCAGAGGAAGCCTGGGAAGCCATCCAGGGCGCACTGGTCGCCGATCCCTATTCCCTGCCCGCTCTGCTGGCCAAGGCCAGCCTTCTGGAGGAGACCTCGGGAACCGCTGCGGCGGTCGTGACCTATCGCAACGCCCTGAAGGTGGCGCCGCCCTCCCAGCACTGGCCCGCTCATCTGCGCGGGGAGCTGGAGCACGCCGCCCGCCTGGTGGAGGCCGAGACCCGGGCCTACCAGGACTATCTTCTCAAGACCCTGGACGGCCTGATCCGCCAGGCCCAGCCAACCGACCGCCCGCGCTGGCGGGAGGCCCTGTCCATCATGGCGGGCGCCAGCCGCCCCTACCTCTCCGACGCCAACCAGCTCTATGTGCCCCGGCTGCCGGCCATTCCCTTCTTCGACCGGAAACACTTCCCCTGGATCGAGGCGCTGGAGGCGCAGACCGACCGGATTCGTCAGGAACTCGAGGCCGCCCTGGCCAAGGCGAAGGGGGCGTTCAATCCCTACATCGCCTACGCGCCCGGACAGCCGGTCAACCAGTGGGCGGAGCTGAACCACTCGGACCGGTGGAGCACGCTCGATCTCTGGAAAAGCGGGTCCGGCGTCGCCGAGAACCAGGCGATCTGTCCGGTGACCACCGCCGCCATGGCTCAGGTCGAACTGGCCAGCATTGAGGGCCTCTGCCCGAACGTGATGTTCTCCGCCCTGGCGCCCAGGACCCGGATCCCGCCGCATCACGGAGAGACCAACGCCCGGCTGATCGCCCACCTGCCGCTGGTGGTGCCTCCGGATTGCGAGTACCGGGTCGGCTTCGATCGCATCCAGTGGCGTCCCGGGGAAGTTATCGTCTTTGACGACACCCTGGAGCACGAGGCCTACAATGGCAGCGACGCCCTGCGCACTGTCCTGATCTTCGACGTCTGGAACCCGCTGCTGTCAGCGGATGACCGGGCCATTGTCCTGGCGATGGCGGCTGCGGCGCGGACCTACGGCGGCGCCTGATCCGGACGTCAGGGCGCGACGACGGGCGATCGCACGACGGTTGAGCCCGGCGGCAGGCGGCTCAGGGCCACCTGATCCAGCAGGGCCTCGGCGCGCGGATCTCCCAGCACCCAGGCGGCGGCGGTGAACGCCCGGCCAGCGGTCTCCGAGACTCCCAACAGAGACTCGAAGGCCTCGAAGGGCGAGGCCTCTGTCGTCATCCATTTCAGCCGGACGTCCTTGTTCAAGCCGGCCAGCGACCGCGCCCGGTCCACGGCGTCATGGAAGCCGCCGATCTGATCGACAAGCCCGAGTTCCCGGGCCTGGGCTCCTGTCCAGACGCGCCCGCGGGCAATGGCCTCCACCCGCTCCAGGGGCAGGCGTCGACCCTCCGAGACGCGCCCAATGAACCGGGCGTAGACCTGGTCCATCCAGCGGCCCAAGGCGGCGCGCTGAGTGGCGCTCAGGCCGGGACCGAGGGCGAAGGCGGAGGCGTAGTCCGACCCGACGCCGACCTGGCGCAGGTCGACCCCCACCCTCTGCAGGGCCTCGCCGAACGCCATCTTGCCGCCGAACACGCCGATGGAACCGGTCAGGGTGGTGGGCTGGGCGACGATGGCCGAGGCGTTGGCCGACATCCAGTACCCACCGGAGGCGGCGTAGGGACCCATGGAGACCACCACCGGCTTGCCCGCGGCCTTGGCGGCTTCGACCGCCCGCCGGACCTGCTCGGAAGCGGTGTCCGACCCTCCCGGCGAGCTGACCCTGAGGACAATGGCCTTGACGTCCTTGTCTTCGGTCGCGTCACGCAGGGCGTCCTCCAGGAGATCGGAGTAGATCACCCCCTCTGACGCGAAGGGATTTGCGCCACCATCGGCGCCCGTCATGATGGCGCCCTCGGCGGTGACGATCGCGATCGCCGGGCCGGTGAGCGGCCTGAGATCCCGGTGCGACCGGGCGTAGGCCCTGAGGTCCCGGAACTGGGCGTCCTTGCCCGCCCGGTCCGACAGCTGCTTGCGGGCGGCGTCCAGGTAGTCCACCCGGTCGATCAGGTTAAGCTTGAGCGCCTCCTCGGCCATCAGGGGGCCGGATTCAAGCGCCGTCCTCAGCTGGGCCGGCGACTGCCGACGGTCGGCTGCCGCGCGGTTCAGGGCCGAGCCGTAGATCGATTCCAGCATGGACACGGTCGCTTCCCGGTGGGCGGGAGTGTAGTCCGACTGCAGGTAGCCGTTGACGGCGTTCTTGAACTCCTTGCGCTGCTCGAAATCGGCGCGAACGCCGTAACGGTCGAAGAGTCGCTTCAGGAAGATGTCCTCCGACGCCAGTCCCGTGGCCTGGAGGGAGGCGCCAGGCTGCATCCAGACCTGCCCGCCGGCCGCCGCCAGCATGTAGGTGGAGGGTGTCGCCCCGGCCGGATAAACCCCCTGGCTGAAGACGATCACGGACTTTCCCGTCTTGCGGAAGCGTCGGAGGGAATCTGCGATCTCGTCCGCCATGGCCGGCGCCATCCCACCCTCGGGCAGTCGGACCAGAAGGCCCCGGACATGGTCGTCAGTCTCCGCCTTGCGCAGGGTCGTGGCGATCTTCAGCACCGACAGGGTCGGCTGGCCGAAACTGGCGAAAGGATTGGGACTGTCCTGGTCTGTCAGGGCCTCGCGAAGATCCAGCTCCAGCACAGTGCGCGCCGGAACCGGCTCCGGACGCGAAGCCCCGGCGGCGATGACAATCAGCAGAAAGGGGATGCCGACCAGGAAGAGCAGGAGCCCGGCGAAGACGCCGCTCATCGTGAGGAGGAAGTGTTTCATTGCGCGCCCGGCGAGGGATCAGGAAACCCGAACCTATCCCGGGAAACGTCGTCCGCCAATGGAGGAGACGCGCCTCCCCCCGGAAGTCCGGACTCAAAAGAACTGGGCGAGGACAAAGACCCCGGAGAAATCACCGGCCCGGGCCTCGGCCTCATGGACCCAGAAGTAGAGACGCCCGTTCTGGATCCAGTCAAAGCCCGCCGCCGGATCGCTGTCGACCTGCAGGAGCAACCGCCAGTCGCGCGCAGCGGCGAAATCCGCCGGGGTCGGGTCTTCGTCGCCGAGGTTGCGGATGTCGCCGCCCCGGGCACTGGCCGCGGCGCACTGGATTTCCATCACGTCGCCCTGGAGGTTGCCGGGATAGCCGCCGATCTGGTGAGCGGGCTCCGGCGACAGGAAGCCCAGTATGGCGGCGTCAAGGGTCCGCTCCTCGTCGCGGGTCAGGCGCTTCCAGTCGATGTCCACACGCTCGTCGGCGTGCGAGATCCTGGACTGGAAGGTGAGGGGGAAGGGCGCGATCCGGCTACGGGGCTTCAGGTCCGCCGGTGGAGAGAGCGGCGGCGCGTCAACGGTCTCCCAGCGGACGATGCAGGCCCCTGGCTGTTCCGGCTCGAAGTCCTGCGCCTGTACGCCCATGTCCAGGAAGACGTGTAGCCGGCCCTCAGCCGGAAGCCAGTCCGGGCCGCCTGCAGCACGAATCTCCGCAAGGTCCATCCGGGCCAGGTGGGCCATGGGGCGGCCGCCGAACCGGGGCCAGTCGCCGGTGATCACCGGCTCGCCTCCGAAGCGTGTTCGCCCCCCGCCGCCGGGAATCAGGTGAAGGCAGGGCCGGGCCTCTGCGTGGATTCTGTCCAGAATGGCCTGAACCCGCTCGGTGGGTGGGAGAATCTCCCGCGGCTGGCGGGCGAAGAGTATGCCGAGAAAGCTGAGTACGCCCGCCATGTTGAAGTCCTCCGGGATCTGGCTTCATCAACTCTGAGCTTCCACTTTGGTCGAAATACGACGATGCGCCAGCCTCATCTCCCTCGCGAGGCTGGCTCACGGGTGTTCTCCACCGCGTCGCCTGTCCGCGCCGCAACCGCTGTGGGCGCGGCCTTCTGCCAATCGGTTGTCCCGTACCAGATCCTCCGGATCGGGTCGAAGCGGGGCTTGCCCGCCCAACTTCCATGCAGGCGCCTGTGCACCTCCTTGGG
>JBJTFE010000266.1:0-4157 GCA_046093265.1 Phenylobacterium sp.
GCGATGCGCCCGCGACCATCCAGAACCAGGGCGGCGTGGAGGACCCCGCTGGTCGCCGCGTGCCGGCGCTCCCGCAGGGGCTCTCCATCCTGGGGCGTCAGGAAACCGCCATCGATGTAGATACGTCCGGAGGGGACCTCATCGATGACCTCGGCCCGGCCAGGCGCCAGGCGAACCATGTCGCCGTTCCGGGGCGCCACGGTCTGCGGGACCTGCAGGTCCCGGGCGAAGGCGGCGTGTTCGAGCAGGTGCCGGCGCTCTCCGTGGGTGGGAATGGAAATCTGCGGCCGGGCCCAGGCGTACATGTCAGCCAGCTCGTCCCGGCAAGGGTGACCCGAGACATGGATGCCGGGATGCTCCCGGTCGGTGATCAGGCGCACGCCGCGCTCCGACAGCCGGTCCTGCATGTTGCGGATGGCGATCTCGTTGCCCGGGATCACCCGGCTGGAGAAGATCACGCTGTCGCCGGCGCCCAGCCTGACGTGCGGGTGGGAGCCCTCGGAGATCCGCGAGAGCGCCGCGCGCGGCTCGCCCTGGCTGCCCGTGCAGAGGAGCAGGACCTGCTCGGGCGGCAGGTGGGCGGCCTGGGCCTCGGAAATGAAACCCTGGGCGTCGACGTCCATGCCGACGTGCCGGGCCGCCGCCGCCATGCGGATCATGGAGCGACCCACCAGACAGACCTTGCGGCCCGCCGCCCGGGCGGCGTGGATGGCCGTTTCCATGCGGGCGACGTTGGAGGCGAAGCAGGCCACGGCCACCCGCCCCTTCTGGGCGGCGATGACCCGGACCAGTTCGTCACGGACGTCCGCCTCCGATCCCGCACGTCCCTCGACGAAGACGTTGGTGGAGTCGCAGACCATGGCCAGGACGCCCTCGTCGCCGAGGCGACGGAGGGTTTCTGAGTCCGTGGTCCCGCCGAGGAGCGGCCGGGGGTCGATTTTCCAGTCACCGGTATGGAGCACGACCCCCAGTGGGGTGCGGATCACGAGACCGTTCGGCTCGGGGATGGAGTGGGTCAGGGTGACCATCTCGACGTCGAAGGGCCCGAGGACGATACGCCCGCCGAGGGGGATCTCGTTCAGCTCCACCTCGTCCTCGAGGTTCCGCTCGCGAAGTCTCTCCCGGAGGAGAAAGGCGGTGAAGGGCGTCGCGTAGAGCGGCGCGCGTAGCCGGGGCCAGAGCCAGGCCACGGCGCCGATATGGTCCTCATGGGCATGGGTCAGAACGATGCCGAGGATGTCGTCGGCGTGTTCCTCGATGAACTCGGGATCCGGCAGGATGACGTCCACGCCGGGCGTGTCCTGGCCGCCGAAGGTCACGCCGAGGTCGGCGACGATCCAGCGGCGCCGGTCGGGCGGACCGTAGCCGTAGAGGTTAAAGTTCATGCCGATCTCGCCCGACCCGCCCAGGGGCAGGAAGACCAGCTCGTCATCCGGACGCGGACCAGCCATCTAGCGCGCCCCCGTGTTTCGACGATGGATCTCCAGCATGCCCCGGATGGTCAGGTCGGAATCGAAATGGTCGATGGCGGCGGTCGCGCCATGGAACAGCGAGGCCACGCCGCCGGTCGCCACCACGGTCATGGGCTTGCCCCATTCGGCGCGGATCCGGGTGATCAGACCTTCGATAAGGGCGATGTAGCCCCAGAAGACCCCCGCCTGCATGGCGCCGACCGTATCGCGCCCGATAGTCCTCTCCGGACGCCGGATGGCCACGCGCGGCAGCTTCGCCGCGGCTGCGTGCAGGGCCTCCATGGAGAGGTTGATGCCCGGCGCGATGACCCCTCCCTCGAAGCCGCCGTCCGCCGCAATGACGTCGAAGGTCGTGGCCGTGCCGGAGTCGATGACGATGAGATCGCCCGGATAGACGGCGTGCGCGCCAATGGCGTTGACCAGACGGTCGGCCCCGGCCTCGGAGGGCTTCTCCAGGCGCACGGGAATGCCCAGGTCGACGTTCTCGCCGATCACCAGGGGCTCAACCTTGAGATAGCGGCGGGCGAGGTTGCGAAGGTTGAAGATCGACTGCGGCACGACGCTGGAAATGATGCAGGCGTCGAGCATGTCGAACCTCAGGTCCGCCATGGCCAGGAGCTGGAAGAGCCAGACCGCATACTCGTCCCCTGTCCGCGTGGACTGGGTGGCCGTGCGCCACTGGGCGATCCAGTCCTTGCCGTCATGGACGGCGAAGAGGGTGTTGGTGTTGCCCTGCTCGATGGCCAGAAGCATCAGCTCGCTCCAAAAAAGACGTCGCCGGCGGTGATCCGGACGGCCTCGCCCGTCTCCAGGCGAAGGCGCAGGGCGCCGTCCGGCTCAAGAGCCTCGGCGATCCCTGAGAGGGTTCGGTCGGGCAGTCGCGCCGTGCACGGGCCGCCCAGGCCATCGGCAAGGCGGGTCCAGGCCCGGCCGACGGGAACGAAGCCGTCCCGGACCCAGGTCTCGCGCCAGGCCTCGAAACGTTCCGCCAGGACGACGAGGAAATCCGGGGGCGCCACGACGCCGAGACCCTCGACATCCGCCAGGGCGCTTGCCGGACGCTCCACCTGGTCCCGGGGCGGCGCAGAGGCGAGGTTTACCCCGATGCCCACGGCCAGCCAGAGGCCTCCGCCAGGACGCGTCCCGGACTCCACAAGGATCCCGGCGGCCTTGCCCCCGGCGAGCTGCAGGTCGTTGGGCCAGCGCAGGCGCGCGATCTCGGCGCCGGCAAAGGCGTTGACCGTCTCAGCAAGGGCGATGGCGGCGACGAAGGAGACCTGGGCCGCTTCGGCGGGGGGGAGGTCGATGGGCGTCAGTAGGGTGGCGGCCAGGTTTCCGCCTCCGCCCCGCCAGGGCCGGCCGCGGCGGCCGCGCCCTGCGGTCTGCTCGAGGGCGTGGATCCAGACGGGTCCGAAGTCGCCTGCCTCAGCCCGACGCCGGGCCTCGGCGTTCGTCGAGTCGAGGACGGCGTGACTCTCGATGCGTGGAACGCCCACCTAGCCCAGGCCAAGCGCGGCGGCGGCCGCCTTCGCATAGTGGTCGATGAAGGGCATGAGCCCCAGCACCACCGGGAAGGTGAAGACGGCGGCGCCCACGGCGATGGCGCCCGCCTCGACCGGGGGCCGGTCGGTCTGGCCGGGCGCAGGATCGAACCACATCACCTTGACCAGCCGCAGGTAGTAGAAGGCTGCGATGACGCTGCCGACCAGGGCCGCGACGGCGGACCAGAGCAGGATGGGGTCGCCCGCGTTCACGGCCGCCATGAAGACGTAGTACTTCCCCCAGAAGCCGGCGAAGGGCGGCAGGCCGAGGCCCGACAGGGCGAAGACCGTGAGGGCGAGACTCAACCAGGGCCGCTGCTGGAACAGGCCCGCCATGTCGTCGAGGGTCTCAAGGGGGCGGCCATTGCGCGACAGGGCGGCGAGACAGGCGAAGAAGCCGATCACCGCCACCGTGTAGAGCGACATGAAGACCAGCATGGCCTGAACGCCCTGGGCCGTGCCGGCGGCGAGCCCGAGGACGGCGTAGCCGACATTGGCGATGGAGGAATAGGCCCAGAGGCGCTTGAGGTTGGTCTGGGCGAGGCCGGCGAGGGCCCCGACCGCTACCGAGGCCAGGGCGATGAGGATCAGAACCTGGCGCCACTGGTCGGCAGCCAGGGGGAAGGCCTCGGCAAGAACCCGGGCGAAGAGGAGCATGACCGCCAGCTTGGGCGCGCCGGCGAAGAAGGCCACCACCGGGGTGGGCGCGCCTTCGTAGACGTCGGGCGTCCACATGTGGAAGGGGGCCGCAGAAACCTTGAAAGCCAGGCCGCAGATCATGAAGACCAGGCCGAAGAGGACGCCGGTCCCGGCCTCGCCCTGCACCGCCGCCGCGATGGCGTCGAAGCGGATGGCGCCGGAGAAGCCGTAGACCAGGGAGGCGCCGTAGAGCAGCAATCCAGAGGACAGGGCGCCGAGCACGAAGTACTTGAGGCCTGCCTCGGAGGCCTTTGCATCATCCCTCTGCAGAGCGGCCAGGACATAGAGGGCCAGGGACTGGAGCTCGACGCCGATGTAGAGGCTGAGGAGATCCCCCGCCCCGGCCATCATGCCCATGCCGAGGGCGGCCAGGAGGACCAGGACGGGGAACTCGAAGTTGCGGATGCCGCGCCGCTCGAACCAGGCCTGGCCGAGGGGAATGGCG
>JBJTFE010000267.1:0-2441 GCA_046093265.1 Phenylobacterium sp.
TCTATGTCCACTGGCCCTACTGCGCCCGGATCTGCCCCTATTGCGACTTCAACGTCCTCCAGCGACTGCAGGCCCAGGGACAGGCGGTTCACACCCGCTTCGGCCAGGGCGGCGAACCTGCCAGCCTCGGCGTCGGTGGGATTGGCCTCCAGGCTGACCTCCAGGTTCGGGCCGGCCTCCCAGAGGCGCCGGCACGCCGCCACCACCGCCGCCACCGACCCCGGGTCCATGAGCGAGGGCGTGCCGCCGCCGAAGAAGAGGGAGGTCAGCCGCCGCGGACCCGTCGCCTCCCGCCGCCGGGCGAGGTCCTGCAGGATCGCCTGCGCCAGCCGGGTCGCCTCTCCGGGACGGCGGTCGCGGTGGACGTTGAAGTCGCAATAGGGGCAGATTCGGGCGCAGTAGGGCCAGTGGACATAGACCCCGAAGCCCGGCTCTACGGAGTCCTCGATCAAGCCAGGGCCGCCTTCAGGCGCGAGAAGGCCCGGGCCCGGTGGCTCATGGCGTCCTTGGCCGCCGGATCCATTTCGCCGAAGGTCAGGTCATGGCCGTCCGGCCGGAAGATGGGGTCGTAGCCGAAGCCCCGGTCGCCGCGTGGCGGGAAGACCAGGTCGCCGTCGATCCGCCCTTCCGCCACCACCGCCAGGTCGTCGGGCCAGGCCAGGGCCAGGGCGCAGGTAAAGAAGGCCCGGCGGTCGGCCTCGCCCCGCTCGGTCAGCTCCCGCTCGATCCGCGCCATGGCTGGAGCGAAGTCCTTGCCCGGTCCGGCCCAGCGGGCCGACAGGACGCCCGGCGCCCCGTCCAGTCCCCTGACGGACAGGCCAGAGTCGTCGGCCAGGGCCGGCAGTCCGCTGGCCAGGGCCGCCGCCCGCGCCTTGAGGAGGGCGTTGCCTGTGAAGGTGGCCTCCGTCTCCTCGGGTTCGGCGAGGCCCAGCTCGCCGGCGGTGACGATCCGGTAGCGGCCCTCCAGGATCTCTGCCAGCTCCCGGGCCTTGCCGGGATTGTGGGTCGCCACCACCAGCCGGGACCCGGCCTCCAGTCTGATCGCCATGAAACGCTCCGGGACGGCGGGCCATTACCGTCATTTAACGCGAAAACTTCGGGGGACGCGACATAAGGAAGGATGGGGCGGAACGGAACCGGGGGCGCCGACATGCCGATCATGAGAACCCTGGGGCCGGGTTCGCTCTCCAGTTTCATGAAGGCGGTCCTGGACGTCGTCTGGGTCTTGTTGCTTGTCGTGCTGGCGATCCTGGGCGCAAGTCTCCTTTACGGGGTCCTCGCCGCCTTCAACCCGGCCATGCCCTTCGCCCGGCTGGTTCTGTTCGAGGGCCTGGACCCGCTGCAGGCCTGGGCGGTGGTCCTGGCCAGGTTGGGAACCGCCCTCCTCTTTGTCGGCGGCGTCCTGACGATCGTCAGCAGCCTCCGGAGAATCTTCGCCACCCTCAAGGCGGGCGACCCCTTCCATCCGGACAATGTCACCCGGCTCCGGGTTGTCGCCGTCGGGCTCGCCTGGCTGGAGCTGGTTCGCTACGCGGTCTGGACCCTCGGCGCCCTCCTTCCGCCCCAGGCCGCGCCGGACCGCCCCAACCTGTCGCTGACCGCCTGGTTCTCCATCCTGGTGGTGGTCGTACTTGCCGAGGTCTTCCGGGAGGGCGCGCGGCTTCGGCGGGAGTCGGAGCTCACCATCTGATGCCCGTCCGGCTTCACCTCGACCGGCTGCTTGTCCAGCGCAGGATGTCCCTTGCGGAGCTGGCCGACCGCACGGGGGTCTCCGTCGCCAACCTGGCCATTCTCAAGGCCGGGGACGCCAGGGCCCTGCGGTTCTCGACCCTTGACGCCCTGTGCCGCGAGCTCGCCTGCCAGCCAGCGGATCTCCTGACCTGGGAGCCCTGAGTCGACAGGTGTCGCCGCAATGCAACAATCAGCGCCCTCCGGCGCCCTTCGGACATTGCGTGGCCGTGCGTATGTGCCTATGTGCGCCGCAACAATTGTTGCATTGCACAAGGAGCTTCTCATGGCTCACGTCCTGGACATCCGAGACATCCACGTCGTCGAAGGCCTCCTGCGCCGGCTCGAGTCCATCATTGATGGCCTCATGCTGCCCTTCGCCGAGGAAATCGGGCGCCTCTCGCCCACCGCTTTCCGCCATCTTCTGAACACCCGCTTCTGATCGCGGACCGCGCCAGCCGTTGCTGTCTCTCCCGACGGCGGACCGGCGCCGGAAACGGGCGGCCCCGCCAGGGTCGCCCGTTTCCTTATCCGGGTCGGGCCGCTGCAGGGGCCGCCTTCTGCAGGGCGAAAAGCTCTGACATTCCCTTTTCCGCCAGACCGAACAGGGCCTCGAACTCGGCCCGGGTGAAGCCGCGCTTCTCCCCCGTGGCCTGGATCTCGACAATGTCGCCCGCCCCCGTCAGCACGAAGTTCGCGTCGGCCTCGGCGTT
>JBJTFE010000268.1:0-26052 GCA_046093265.1 Phenylobacterium sp.
TGCGAGATGGACCGCCGCGGCCAGAAGACCGGCGCCGGCTATTACGACTATGACGAGAACCGGAACGCCAGGCCCAGCCCGGTGACCGAAAAGATCATCAACGACTTCATCGTCAAGACCGGCTCCAACCCGCGGACGGTCAGCGACGAGGAGATCCTCGAGCGCTGCATCTATCCGATGATCAACGAGGGCGTGAAGATCCTCGAGGAGGGCAAGGCCATCCGGTCCTCGGACATCGACGTGGTCTGGCAGAACGGCTACGGCTGGCCCGTCTATCGCGGCGGCCCGATGTGGTACGGCGACCAGATCGGCGCGGCCCAGGTCCTGGAGAAGATGAAGGCGTTCCAGGCCAAGATGGGCGACGACTTCAAGCCCGCCGCCCTGCTCGAGAAGCTGGTGGCCGAGGGCAAGAAGTTCTCCGACCTCTGACCGTTCGGGGCCCGGGCTGGCGACGCGCCGGTCCGGGGCCTGATCCCGCTCTGGATTCGGCGTGCAAACGGAGACTATCCTCCTCCGGGGTCCTGACCCGGGGAGGCGAGCATGGCGGACAAGGCGCGGAATGACCGGATGATCGTGGGGGCCGCCTCGGCCGGCACGGTCTTCGAGTGGTACGACTTCTACCTCTACGGCTCGCTGACGGCCTTCATCAGCGTCCACTTCTTCTCGGGGGTGAACGAGACCACGGGGTTCATCCTGGCCCTGATGGCGTTTGCGGCGGGCTTTGCGGTGCGACCCTTCGGCGCCCTGGTCTTCGGCCGCCTCGGTGACCTGTGGGGGCGCAAGAACACCTTCCTGGTCACCATGCTGCTGATGGGCCTGTCGACCTTCGCGGTGGGCCTCCTGCCGGACTACAGCCAGATCGGGGTCTCGGCGCCGATCATCCTGGTCCTCCTGCGCCTTCTCCAGGGCCTGGCCCTCGGCGGAGAATATGGCGGCGCGGCCACCTACGTGGCCGAGCACGCGCCGGACGGCAAACGCGGCCTCTACACCAGCTGGATCCAGACCACGGCGACCCTAGGCCTCTTCCTGTCGCTGATCGTCATCATCCTCGTGCGCACCCAGGTGGGCGAGGAGGCCTTCAAGGCCTGGGGCTGGCGGATTCCCTTCCTGGTCTCGGCCGTCCTCCTGGTCCTGTCCATGTGGATCCGCCTGAAGCTGAACGAGAGCCCGGTCTTTCAGAAGATGGTCGACGAGGGCACGACCTCCAAGAAGCCGCTGGCGGAGGCCTTCGCCGACCGGGCCAACCTGAAGCTGGTGGTGCTGGCCCTTGTCGGCCTGACCGCCGGACAGGCGGTGGTCTGGTACACGGGCCAGTTCTACACCCTGTTCTTCCTGGAGAAGACGCTCAAGGTCGACGGCCTGACCACCAACGCCCTGGTGGCGACGGCCCTGCTGATCGGCACGCCCTTCTTCGTCGTCTTCGGCTGGCTCTCGGACAAGATCGGCCGCAAGCCGATCATCCTGGCCGGCTGTCTGCTCGCGGTCCTGACCTACTTCCCGATCTTCAAGGCCCTGACCGTGGCGGCGAACCCCGCCCTGGCCGCCGCGACGGCCTCAGCCCCGGTCACCGTCATCGCCGATCCCGCCGATTGCGCCTTCCAGTTCGACCCCATCGGCAAGAGCGCCTTCGCCTCGTCCTGCGACATCGCCAAGTCGGCCCTGGCGAGCGCCGGGGTCAGCTATCGCAACGAAGCCGCGCCGGCCGGGACTTTGGCCCGGGTTCGGATTGGCCAGACCGAGGTCGTCGGGATCGATGGCCGGGATCTGTCCCGCAAGGCCCTCGCAGAGACCCGCGCCGCCTGGACCCAGACCCTGGGCGCGGCCCTCTCGGAAGCCGGGTACCCGGCCAAGGCCGATCCAGCCCGGATCAACAAGCCCCTCGTCGTGGGTCTCCTGACCATTCTCGTGCTCTATGTGACGATGGTCTACGGACCGATCGCCGCGGCCCTGGTGGAGATGTTCCCCGCCCGGATCCGCTACACTTCGATGTCCCTGCCCTACCATATCGGCAACGGCTGGTTCGGCGGTTTCCTGCCCGCGACGGCCTTCGCCATGGTGGCGGCGTCGGGAGACATCTACCGAGGCCTGTGGTACCCCATCGTCGTCGCCCTTGTGACACTGATTGTCGGCGGCGTCTGGATCCGGGAGATGCGGGGCGCCCCCATAGATTGATGGCGACGTGATTTTTTCGTGAAAAATGCGTGAAACGGAGAACGCCATCCTCCATGGCGAATGGAAGAAGGGAGGCTTCATGAGTATCGACCTTCAGGGGAGACGGAGTGGCTCGGAGCCGGTCTTTCAAGGCGGACTCCAGGAAAGACGCCCCGTTTCGGGAAGAACAGACCTAACGTGAAGAATGTGTGATTTCGCTGGCCTCGGGTACGCCTCTGCGTCGCGAGGGATGTTTGAATGACTGGAAGATCCGGAATTTACTCCATCCGGCTGCTGGGAACCTTCCGTCTTGAGGGCGAGGGTGGCGCGCGTGTGGAAATCGCAAGCCGGAAGACGATGGGACTGATCGCACTTCTCGCCACCGGGCGTGACGGAGAAAGAACCCGCCAGTTCCTCCAGGAGAAACTGTGGGGGTCCCGCGAGGCTGCCCAGGCCCAGACGAGCCTGCGACGGGAACTGGCCAATCTCCGGAAGCTGGTGGCGGATCAGCCGACGCCGTTTCTCCTCACCGAAGGCGGCCGCGTGCAGCTCAACCTTCCTGCGATCCGTTTCGACATTCCGGTTCTCGGCGCCGCGAACGCGGATGCGCAGCCGCCCGCGCCCGGCGCCTCCGAGTTCCTGGAGGGCCTGGACATCTCGGGTGAAGAGGGGTTCGAAGACTGGCTCCGCGATCAAAGAGCCCAGTTTCATGACGACGCCCGAATGCGGGAGGTTGTTGCGCCGCCGCCCCTGCCCCGGCACGTCCTGGACCTGAGCCAGCCTGCGCCGGGGTTCAACGGACGCCCGGCGGTGGCGGTCTTGCGGTTTCAGAACCAGACCGGCGATCCCTCTCTGGACTTCGTTGCCGAGGGTCTGAGCGAAGACCTGATCGACCAGCTTTGCCGGCTTCGCTGGCTGCCGGTCATCGCCCGGTCTTCCAGCTTCGGCTTCGGGCCTGAAGTTACGGACGCCAGGGCTGTGGGGCAGGGCCTCGGCGCCCGATATCTGGTCGAGGGCAGGCTGCGAGCGGCGGGGGACGACTTCGTGCTCGCAGCTTCAGCCATAGATACCGAAACCTCAAAGGTCATCTGGTCGCGGCGCTTCGACCTGCCCGGGAGCCTCGCCAATGAGAGTCTCGCGCCCCTGCTTGACGGCCTGACCGCCATCCTCTCCGCTCAGATCGATCACGCTGAACAATCGAGAGCCGCCGCGCGACCTGCAACCAGCCGGGATGTGAATACGCTGATCTGGAAGTCCCGCTGGCATCTCAACCAGATGACCCGTCGCGACGCGGCGATCGCCAGGGAGATGATCGAAGAGGCGCTGAAGCTCGAACCCGAAAATCCGGAGGTCCTTGTTCAGGCCGCCTGGCGGATAGGCTGGAGCAACTGGGCGGAACGGGTGAACCCCGAGGACATGCAGGTCTGGTCCCGGCTGGCCCGCGAGGCCATGCGCGCCGATCCCGAGGATGGCCGCGCCTACGCCATACTGGGCGGTTACGAGCTTGTCGTCCGGAACCCGGCCCGCGCCCTTTCCCTCTGCCACAAGGCGATTGAACTCAATCCGAGCCTGCCCCTGGGTCACGCCCTCATGGGCTCGGCGCTGAACATGTCGACGCGACCGGAAGAAGCCCTGCGCAGCCTCCTGGCCGCCATGCGCCTCAGTCCCAACGACCCCTTCGCCTTCCACACCCTCGGAGAGCTGGCGACCGCCAACTGGATGCTGGAACGCTGGACGGACGCTGTCGATCTCTCCGAGCAGTCCCTGATCCGGCGGCCGGCCTACTGGCTGGCCCATGTGATCAAGATCACCAGCCTCCTTCAGGACGGGAATGCGGACGCAGCGGCGCGCGCGGCGCAGACCCTGGCCCGGATGTGTCCCGGCTTCCGGGAAGACGATATCGACTGGCTTCCCTTCGTGGACAGAGTCTGGAACGAAAGATTGAAGGACGGACTTCGCGAGGCCGTGCGAGCCAGGGGACCGGGAGCATAGGTATGTGGGCGGGTCGGCTTCGGGAATTGGTCATGCTGACGGGCCTGTGGTCAGCAATCCTGGGCCTCGCAGCGGGCGGGATCGCCGCCGTTGCGGCGCTTTTCCTGGCCGTCTGGCCCTCCCCATCGCCTCTTCTGCTTGGCCTTGGAGGCGTACTCTTCCTGGGCGCACTGATCCTGTGGATTCGAAAGCGCCCCTGGATCGCGATCCGCAAGGCGATCACACCCAAGTACTTCGCCAAGATCCGCGAGGCGGAAGCGGCGGAAGCTGCGGACCCGAACCAGCGCCCACCGCCGTTTCGCATGGACCCGGAGCGCGCTCCGGGACTTGTCGGACAGGCCGTCGGGGCCGTCGTCCAGACAGTTATCGGACTGCTGCTCTGGCTCTACCGGGGGATCGCCCCGAATGGCCGGCTGAGCCCCATCCCCGTCCGCCTCGTGACGCGGTTCAGCGACGTCGAGGCGGTCCTTCTCGATGATGACACCTACCGGGTCCCCTTCGGCCCTGAGTGGACGACCATGGGCGCGGGACGGAACAGCGTGCTTGGCCTCGATGGACCGGCCCATCGCGCCCAGAGAGCCGTGTTCGACGACGTCATGCGGGGGATCGCCCAACGCGGCGACCGTGTTCGCCTCACGGCGAAAGCCGCAGAGGTTGCGCAATCCCTGGTCAGCCAGTCCCAGGGACGGGCGGACGTGGTGACAGACATCTTCCAGAGAACCGTCACCGAGGTCTGCATCGATTATCTTGGGCTTGAGGCGGGCGACCGGAACCTGCTGGCGGACTGGGCGACCTCGAAGTCCTGGCTGACCTTCGGCGACCCGACCGGCGCGCCGGAAACCCGGAGCCGCGCCATCCAGGGCGCCAGTCTGCTTCGCGGGGTTGTGGAAAGGAGCCTTGAGGTCGCTGCCCGCCGACCAGCGTCCGACACGCTTGCCTCCCGACTTCTGTCGGAAGAATGGACAGGGCGGATCAGCCGGGACGAGAGCATCGCCATCCTCGATGGCGCCGCCTGCGGCATGATCCCGACCACAACCCTGTGCATGACCCGCCTGTTCTGCGATCTCATGGGGCGTCCGATCTGGTGGAACGAAGCCCGCCGACTGGCGCGAAGCCTCGCCCAGGGCGGCGACCGGAACCCGGCCGACAAGGACCGGCTGCAGGACATACTGATGGAGGCCGCCCGCCTGTCTCCGACCCTCTATCCGGGTCAGTGGAGATACGTCGAGAAGCCGGGGGTCATCGCACCGGGGACCCTTCGCGCCGCCCGGGTCCGGCCGGGGGACGTCCTGCTGGTCTCAACCGCGGCGGCTCTCAGGGATGGACGCCAGTTCCGCAATCCCAACACGTTCAACCCGGATCGTCCGATCGAAGAGAAGGCAGCCGCAGAGCTGATGTTCGGATACGGCGTGCACAAGTGCGTGGGGCTCTATGTCGCCGTCCTGGTGATGGTCGAGATCGCCATCGCCCTGCTGTCCCGGGAAGACCTGGCCCCCGCGCCGGGGGACGCCGGCAAGCTCAAGTCCGCCGGCCCCTTTCCCCGCCACATGGAGATGACCTGGCGGCCCGACGGACCGGCGGCCGGTCAGACCCTGATGGTGATCGCGGCGCGGTTGCCGTCCGGGGCGGACGCCCCCGCACTCGCCCAGGGCCTGGAAGCGATGCGCACTGAGGGCGGTCAGAGCGATCTGGACAGGGCCGGGGGCGTTCACTTCGCGTCTTTCAGCGTCCTGGATCTCGGCTTCGGGACGACGCCGGAGCCCTGGCTGGTGGGCGAGCTGAACGTCGATGGCGACGGCCCGACGGCGATAGACCGCACCGCCGCTCACCTGCAGGATTGGCTGGGCCTTTTCCGGATCGTCGATCCGGATCTGCGCACCACTGACGATCTCGCCCGGTTCCTCAAGGCCCATGTCCTGGACATCCGCTGCACGCCCTGGGGCGCGACCGGGCTGCAGTATCCCGGAACCATCGGCCTGCCCGTCGACGACATCCGCCGGCAACAGGCCCTCGCCGACTTTGTTCGTGAGGTTGTAGACCACCTCAACACCCGCGGCGCGGTAGAGGGCCGGGACGCCCTTCGGCCTGCGGGCGGCCCGCCGGACGCCGTCCAGATCCTCGATACTGTCCGCCGGCTGATCCGCAAGGATCCCGACCTGGTGCAGACGTCGGCCGGCGACCCGGTGCTGAGCCGTCTGCTCCTCAAGGCCGAGGCTTTCAGGGAGTTTCTGGTGCGTCCCCTGGGTCGCCGGCTTGCCTTCACCGACTTCACCTCGCCGCCCGGAAGCGAAAACCCTCCGCCCCAGGCCGTACTGGGTCAGGTGCTGAAGGACCGGAACCGGGGCGCCGTTCTGGCGGTCCTCCTCGCCCTCGCCGTCACTGTGACAGCCACCGTGCGCATCTGCCTCGGACCGGGCGGCGGCGGCCTCGCAGGTGGACTTGAGACCGTCTTCACGAGCCTGATCTGGGTGCTGGCGGCCTATGTCCTGGGACTCCTGGCGGCGGTCGGACTCTTCGCCGCGCTCATCACCGCTCACGAGGCCGCCGACCGGACGGATCCGAGCCCGCCCATGCCCAAGGCGATCGCAGATGTGGAGGCCTTCGAGAATCCCGAGGGCTACGCCCAGAACCACATGATTTCGGTCACGCAGCTGAAGCCTGGGCCCTTCCGGCGATACGCTCTGGCCCTCGGCATGTGGGTGGTCCGCCTACTGGCGCTCTTCGTCTTTCGGCAAGGCGACCTGGCCAGGATGGGCACCATCCACTTCGCCCGCTGGGTCAAGCCGCCGGGGACGGACGCCTTGATCTTCATGTCGAACTATGACGGGTCCTGGCTGAGCTATCTGGAGGACTTCACCGCCCTGGCTTCGCTGGGTCTCAACGCCGCCTGGGGACACAGTCGCGGGGTTCCGACTGCGACCCTGATGTTCCTGGGCGGAGCCTCGGACTCCGACGCCTTCAAGCGGTTCGCCAAACGATCCCTCCGGCGAACGAATTTCTGGTACTCCGCCTATCCGGGAGTGACCCTCGAGAACATCCGTCGCAACGCCTTGATTCACGATGGCCTCATACGGGCCTCAAATGCGACCGAGGCGCAGGACTGGCTCGACATGCTGGCCTCGGTGAAGCGGCCTGAGCTCGAGATCCAGACGGAGGAGGTGCAGACCCTCGTGCTTCGGGGCCTCGGGTCCCTGCCGGCCATGGCCTGCGGTCTGGTTCACCTGCCGCCCGACGCGGACCTTGCCGGCTGGACCGCCCACCTGACCCGCACGGTCGCCTTCGGAAACGCCGATCCCGATCCGCATCGCTGGAACCAGAGGCTCTGGGCCCTGGCGTTTGGACAGGAGAGGGGGCTCCTTCCCGACAGGCCGGGCGAGGTGGCTTTCGTAGGCTTCACCGCCTCGGGGCTGGTGAAGCTTGGCCTGCCCGGCCCGGAGTCCGGCGCCGGGCTCGCGGGGCTGCTTGCGCCCTTCTACCAGGGGATGAGCAGCCGGGAACGCATCCTTCGGGACGCCGGCCCGTCGGCCCCCGCCAACTGGTCCTGGTCTGACTCCGCCTGGACGGGCCTCCCGTCCGGATCAGCCGGAGTCGACGCGGTGCTGCTGGTCTATGGAATGACACCAGAGGATTGCAGCGCCGCCATCGGCGCGCAGGCCGCCGCCTATGGCTTGACCCTCAGAAGGACGCTGACCTCCCCCGCACGTCCGGTCCTGCCTGGCGGCCTGCGCGCCGAACCCTTCGGCTTTGCCGACGGGATCTCGAATCCTGTGATGAAGGGCCTGAGAGGGGATCCGGGGCTGACCTCGGACCAGGTGGAGCCCGGCGAGATTCTCCTCGGTTACCCCCACAACCGCCAGGGGCAGGTCCCGACCTGCGCCCTGCCGGCCGAGCTCGACCCGCTGGATCTGTTGCCCGTGGTGTCGAGTTCGCTCTACAGGCGCTACCCGGCCTTCGGTCTGGAATCCGGCGCCGGCGCAGACCACGACTTTGGCCGGAACGGAACCTTCCTGGTCGTGCGCCAGCTTGAGCAGGACGTAGCGGGTTTCCAGGATTACACAGAGAAGACGGCCGCCGCTCTTGCCCGGTCCCCGGGGATGTCAGGGGTCGGTCCCCACTGGGTTGGCGCCAGAATGATCGGACGCTGGCAGGACGGATCGCCGGTGGTTCTGTACCCGGACACCAGCCCGCATCGGCCAAATCCGACGAATGACTTCAGTTACGCTACTCTGGATCCCCGAGGCTTCGCCTGTCCCCTGGGCTCGCATGTCCGGCGGTCCAATCCGCGCGACAGCCTGATGTCGGACAATCTCAAAGCGCCGAACCATGTGAGCAGCCACCGGATCCTGCGCCGGGGCCGGGCCTATCTGGAACCGGCATCCGCAGGCGGCCAGGCGACCGAGGGTCTGATCTTCCTCGCCGTCTGCTCCGACCTTGAGCGGCAATTCGAGTTCATTCAGCAGAGCTGGATTGGCGAACCCTCGTTCCACGGCCTGACGGGAGAGGCTGATCCTGTCGTCGATACCGACGGCCAGCTTCAGGACCTGTCTCTGCCCGACGGCCGCACCGTCCGGCGTCTCCGGGGGATACCGGACTTCGTGACCGTTCGTGGCGGAGGTTACTTCTTCATGCCCGGCCGGTCGGCGCTCTACTACCTGGCCGACCAGGCGCGGCGCAGGGCCGGGACGGCGGTCAGCCTATCTTCGGCGCCAGCGACCCGGAGGCGTAGCGCTTCGCCATCTCCGACAGGGGAACCGGCCGGATCTTCGACGCGTGGCCGGCGGTCCCGAACTCCTCGAAGCGCTGGCGGCAGACCGCGCGCATCGCCTCCATGGCGGGCTTGAGGTACTTGCGCGGGTCGAATTCGCCGGGGCTCTCGGCAAAGACCTTGCGGATGGCGCCGGTCATGGCCATCCGGTTGTCGGTGTCGATGTTGATCTTGCGCACGCCGTTCTTGATGCCGCGCTGGATCTCTTCCACCGGCACGCCCCAGGTCTGGGGCATCTCGCCGCCGTACTGGTTGATGATGTCCTGCAGGTCCTGGGGCACGCTGGAGGAGCCGTGCATGACCAGGTGGGTGTTGGGCAGGCGGCGGTGGATCTCCTCGATCACGTGCATGGCCAGGACCTCGCCGTCCGGCTTGCGGGTGAACTTGTAGGCGCCGTGGCTGGTGCCCATGGCGATGGCTAGGGCGTCCACCTGGGTGGCCTTCACGAAGGCCACGGCCTGGTCCGGATCGGTCAGCAGCTGGTCATGGTCGAGCTTGCCTTCGAAGCCGTGGCCGTCCTCCTTCTCGCCCATGCCGGTCTCGAGGCTGCCCAGGACGCCGAGTTCGCCCTCCACCGAGGCCCCCACCCAGTGGGCCATGTCCACCACGTTGCGGGTGACGCGCACATTGTAGTCGTAGTCGGCGGGGGTCTTGCCGTCGGCCATCAGGGAGCCGTCCATCATCACCGAGGTGAAGCCGTACTGGATGGCGGTGGCGCAGGTCGCCTCGTTGTTCCCGTGGTCCTGGTGCATGCAGATCGGGATGTGCGGGTACATCTCGGCCAGGGCGTCGATGAGGTGCTTCAGGACGATATCGTTGGCGTAGGAGCGGGCGCCGCGGCTGGCCTGGATGATGACCGGCGAGTCCGTCGCGTCGGCGGCCTCGAGGATGGCCAGCCCCTGCTCCATGTTGTTGATGTTGAAGGCCGGGACGCCGTAGCCGTGCTCGGCGGCGTGGTCGAGGAGCTGTCGCAGGGTGATCCGGGCCATGTGGCGTCTCCGTTAGGTTTGGGACTGTTTCGTCAGGGCGGCGACGCCGGGCAGGGTCTTGCCTTCCATCCACTCCAGGAAGGCGCCCCCGGCGGTCGAGACGAAGCTGAAGCCGTCGGCGCAGCCCGCATGGTGCAGGGCGGCGACCGTGTCCCCGCCCCCGGCCACGGCCACCAGCTTCCCGGCGGCGACCAGCTCGGCGGCGGCGCGGGCGGCGTCCACGGTTCCCTTGTCGAAGGGCGGCATCTCGAAGACGCCCAGGGGGCCGTTCCAGATCAGGGTCTTGGAATTGCCCATGGCGCGGCGCAGGCGCTCGACCGTCTTGGGTCCGGCGTCGAGGATGCGCTCCTCGTCGTCCATGGCGCCCAGCTCGCGCACCCGGGCCGGGGCGCCGGGCGCCAGCTTCTCGGCGACGACGATGTCGATGGGCAGGAAGAGCTTGCAGTTGTGCTGGCCGGCCAGGCGGATGATCTCGCGGGCGGTGTCCGCCAGGTCCTTCTCGCAGTAGCTGGCCCCGACCTCGTGGCCCTGGGCGTAGAGGAAGGTGTTGGCCATGCCGCCGCCGATGGCCAGCTTGTCCAGCCGGGTCACCAGGTTGGAGAGCAGGTCCAGCTTGGTCGAGACCTTGGAGCCGCCGACAATGCCCATGACCGGACGCTCGGGCCGGCCCAGGGCGCGGTCCAGGGCGGTCAGCTCCAGCCGCATCTGCTCGCCCGCGCAGGCCGGCAGGACGTGGGCCAGGCCCTCCGTCGAGGCGTGGGCCCGGTGCGCCGCCGAGAAGGCGTCATTGACGTAGAGATCGCCGTTCTGCGCCAGGGCGCGGGCGAAGGCCGGGTCGTTGGACTCCTCGCCGGGATAGAAGCGGACGTTCTCCAGCAGGACCACGTCGCCCGGCGCCATGGCCGCCACCGCCGCCTCGACGTCCTTGCCGGCGCAGTCCGGCACGAAGGTCACCGGCGCGCCCAGCACCGCGGACAGGGCCGGGGCGATGGGCGCAAGGCTCATCCCGGGGACCCACTTGCCCTTGGGCCGGTCGAAGTGGGCCAGCAGGATCACCTTGGCCCCGCCGGCGCGCAGCTTGTCGATGGTCGGGACGGCCGCCCTCAGGCGCGTGTCGTCGGTGACGGCGCCGTCGGCCATCGGGACGTTGAAGTCCACCCGGACCAGGGCCCGGACGCCGGAAAGGGCGACATCGTCGAGTGTCCGGAAGGCCATGGGCTCAGATCAGGCGGGCCATGGCCGCGGCGGTGTCGGCCATCCGCGTGGAGAAGCCCCACTCGTTGTCGTACCAGGACAGGATCCGGCCGAGGCCGCCGTCGATGACCTGGGTCTGGGCCAGCGCGACGGTGGACGAGGCGGCCACGTGGTTGAAGTCGGTGGAGACCAGGGCCTCGTCGGTCACCGCCAGGACGCCCTTCAGGGGGCCTTCGGCGGCGGCGCGCAGGGCGTCGTTGATCTCCTTGACCGTCAGGGTCCGGCCCGGGGTCCAGACCAGGTCGACCACCGAGACGTTCGGGGTCGGCACGCGGATGGACGAGCCGTCCAGCTTGCCCTGCAGGGCGGGGATGACCAGGCCCAGGGCCTTGGCGGCGCCGGTGGAGGTCGGGATCATGGACATGGCCGCCGCGCGGGCGCGGTAGAGGTCCTTGTGCATGGTGTCCAGGGTCGGCTGGTCGCCCGTGTAGGCGTGGATGGTGGTCATGTAGCCGCGCTCGATGCCGGCCAGTTCCTGCAGGACCTTGGCCACCGGGGCGAGGCAGTTGGTGGTGCACGAGGCGTTGGAGACCACCAGGTCGGCGGCGGTCAGGGTGTCGTGGTTCACCCCGTAGACGATGGTCTTGTCGGCGTTGTCACAGGGGGCGCTGACCAGGACGCGCTTGGCGCCGGCCGTCAGGTGGGCGCTGGCCTTGTCCTTCGAGGTGAAGATGCCGGTGCACTCGAAGGCGATGTCGACGCCCAGCTCGCGGTGCGGCAACTCGGCCGGGTCGCGGACGGCGGTGACCTTGATCTTGCCGCGACCGACGTCGATCGTGTCGCCGTCGACCTTCACCTCGCCAGCGAAGCGGCCGTGGACGCTGTCATAGCGGAAGAGGTGGGCGTTGGTCTCCACCGGGCCCAGGTCGTTGATCGCGACGACCTCGATGTCGGTCCGGCCATGCTCGACCAGGGAGCGCAGGATATTGCGGCCGATCCGGCCGAATCCGTTGATGGCGACACGCACAGTCATGAATCGGTCTCCGAACCTTTAACTTCGCTGGTTGGCGGCGGTTTTTTAGGTCCGGGGCGGGGAAGTCAACCCTGACGATCACGGTTTCGGGAGCGACAGGCTCCCTCCCGCCGAATCCAGCGGTCAGCCCCCGACGACCCGCACCTTCCCGGCGGCCTCCACAGCCCGGGTGCGGGCGGTCTCGATATCGTCGGCGCGGGCCAGGGCGACCCCCATCCGGCGCCGCTCGAAGGCCTCCGGCTTGCCGAAGAGACGCAGGTCCGCCCCCGGGACGGAGAGGGCCTCGGCCACCCCCTCGAAGGCGACGCCGCGGGCGTCCATCCCGCCATAGACCACCGCGCTGGCGCCCGTCTCGCGCAGGGTCGCGTCCACTGGCAGGCCGAGGATGGCGCGGGCGTGCAGGGCGAATTCGCTCTGCACCTGGGTGGCCAGGGTGACGAGGCCCGTGTCGTGGGGCCTGGGGCTGACCTCGGAGAACCAGACCGCGTCGCCCTTCACGAAGAGCTCCACGCCGAAGACGCCCAGGCCGCCCAGCTCGGCGGTCACCGCCCCGGCGATCTGGCGGGCCCGGGCCAGGGCGGCGGCGGACATGGGCTGGGGCTGCCAGCTCTCCACATAGTCGCCCTTGACCTGGCGGTGGCCGATGGGGGCGCAGAAGTCGGTGTGCACGGCCCCGTCGGCGCCGAGGCTGCGGACGGTCAGCTGGGTGATCTCGAAGTCGAAGTCGACCCGCCCCTCGACGATGACCCGGGGCTGCTCGACCCGCCCGCCCTCGAGGGCGTAGCGCCAGGCGGCGGCGATCCCTTCAGGCCCCTCGACGAAGGACTGGCCCTTGCCGGACGAACTCATCACCGGCTTCACGAAGCAGGGAAAGCCCGTGACCTTCGCCGCGGCCTCCGCCAGCTCGGCCTCGGAGGACGCAAAGGCGTAGGACGAGGTGGGCAGGCTGAGGGTCTCGGCGGCGAGCCTGCGGATGCCCTCGCGGTTCATGGTCAGCCGGGCCGCGCGGGCGGTGGGGATGACGGTCGCCAGGCCCTCGGCCTCGATGCGCACCAGCTCGTCCGTGGCGATGGCCTCGATCTCGGGCACGATCAGGTCCGGCCGCTCGGCCTCCACCAGGGCGCGCAGGGCGGCCGCATCCGTCATGGCCAGGACATGGCTGCGGTGGGCGACTTGCATGGCCGGGGCGTCTGCGTAGCGGTCGGCGGCGATGACCTCGCAGCCCAGCCGCTGAAGCTCGATTACAACTTCCTTCCCCAGCTCGCCCGAGCCCAGCAGGAGGACGCGGACGGCGGAGGGCGACAGGGGCGTGCCCAGGCGGCGGGCGGCGGGCATGCCTCAGCCCAGCTTCTGGCGGACGGCGTCGGCCACCGCCTGGGGCGTGATCGCGAAGGCCTCGTAGAGCTTCTCGGCCGGGGCGGAGGCGCCGAAACCCCTCATGCCCACGAAGACCCCGTCAGCGCCGATGAACCGGTCCCAGCCCATGCGCACCCCGGCCTCGACGGCGGCCTTCACCTCGGTCTCGCCGATGACGGCGGCCTTGTAGCGGTCGGTCTGGGCCTCGAAGAGCTCCCAGCAGGGGGTGGAGACCACCCGGGTCCCGATCCCGTCGGCTTCCAGCAGGTCACGGGCGGCGAGAGCCACGGCCACTTCGGCGCCCGAGGCGAACAGGGTCACCCGGGCGGGCGAGCCGGCGGCGGCCAGCGGGTAGGCGCCGTGGGCGGACAGGTTCTCGCCGGAGGCGGCGGTGCGCACAGCGGCGGTCTTCTGGCGGGACAGGGCCATGACCGAGGGGGTGGTCCGGGCCGAGACCGCCAGCTTCCAGCACTCGGCGGTCTCCACCGCGTCGGCGGGGCGGAAGACCAGCAGGTTGGGCATGGCCCGCAGGGAGGCGACGTGCTCGACCGGCTGGTGGGTCGGCCCGTCCTCGCCCACGCCGATGGAGTCATGGGTCATGACGTGGACGACCCGCGCCCCCATCAGGGCGCCCAGCCGGATGGCGGGCCGCGAATAGTCCGAGAAGACCAGGAAGGTGCCCGAGAAGGGGATCACCCCTCCATGCAGGGCCATGCCGTTCATGGCCGCCGCCATGCCGTGCTCGCGCACGCCCCAGTGGACGTAGCGGCCCGCATAGTCGGGGACGTCGAAGGCCGGCGTGCCCTTGACGAAGGTATTGTTCGAGCCGGTCAGGTCGGCGGAGCCGCCGATCATCTCGGGGATGGCCGGGAAGAGGTGGTCGAGGGCCGCGCCGGAGTGCTGGCGGGTGGCCGCCGCAGGCCGGGCCTCCACCGAAGCGGCGATGTGCTTGTCGAGGGCCTCGAAGGCGCCGGCCGGAAGCTCGCCGGCCATGGCGCGCTGGACGTCGGCGGCCCTGGCCGAAGCCGAAAGGCGGCCCTGCCAGGCCTTGCGGGTGCGGACTCCGCGGCGGCCCGCCCGCCGCCAGGCCTTCACCAGGTCGTCGGGCAGCTCGAAGGGCGGCAGGTCCCAGCCCATGGCCTTGCGCGCCTCGGCGATCTCGCCGTCGAACAGGGTGTAACCGTGGCTGTGGGGGTCCCCCTCCTTGGGCCCGGCGCCCTTCGAGATCTTGGTGCGGCAGGCGATCAGGGTCGGCCGGTCCTGCTTCGTCGCCCAGCGCAGGGCGGCGGCGATCTTGCCGTGGTCGTGCCCGTCCACCGCCTTGACCGCCCAGCCATAGGCCTTGAACCGGGCCAGCTGGTCGCCGGTCTCGGCGATCGTCGCGACGCCGTCGATGGTGGTGTTGTTGTCGTCGAACAGGACGGTCAGCCGGTTCAGGCCGAAGCGCCCGGCGATGGACGCGGCCTCATGGCTGACGCCCTCCATCAGGCAGCCGTCCCCGGCGATCACCCAGGTGCGGTGGTCCACCAGGTCCTCGCCGAAGCGGGCCGCCAGGTGACGCTCGGCCATGGCCATGCCGACGGCGGTGGCGATGCCCTGGCCCAGGGGGCCGGTGGTGGTCTCCACCCCGGGGGTGTGCCCGTATTCCGGGTGCCCGGGGGTGTTGGAGCCCCACTGCCGGAAGTTGCGGAGCTGGTCCATGGTCACGGCCTTGAAACCGGTCAGGTGCAGGAGCGCGTAGATCAGCATCGAGCCGTGGCCGGCCGACAGGACGAAGCGGTCGCGGTCCGCCCAGTCGGGTCGAGACGCGTCGTACATCAGGAACTTCGTCCAGAGGACGGTGGCCACGTCGGCCATGCCCATCGGCATGCCCTGGTGACCCGATTTCGCCCGGTGTACCGCGTCCATCGAGAGGACGCGGATGGCGTCGGCCATTTTCACGGGCGAGACAGGCATGGCGGGAATCCGGTTGTCGGCGGCAGGGGTTTCGGCCTCGCACAGGGGACCGGAAGGGTCAAGAAAGGTAAGTGTTCCGGCGGCGCGCGGGATGGCGCTATAGAGAAAGGGCAACCTCCGGAGTCCCCCATGACCCAGGACGAATCCGCCCTCGACCAGGCCGCCCGGCGGCTCGATCGCGCCTTGTCCCTGCTCGAACAGGAGCTGGCCGGCCGCCGGGCCGGCGGGGAGGGCGAACTCTTCGATCCCGCGCGCAACAGCCTCGCCGCAGAGCTCGAGCAGAGCCGCCAGCGCGAGCGCGACCTCAAGGCCGCAGGCGCAGAGGCCTCCCGCGCCCTCGGCCAGGCCATCGCCGAGATCGAAGCCGTACTGGGCGGTGGAGGGAGGAACTGATCCATGGCCCAGGTGACCCTCAGCGTGAACGGCCGGCCCTATGTGGTCGGCTGCGAGGATGGCCAGGAGGCCCACCTCACCGAGCTCGCCCGCCTGTTTGACGCCCAGGTCCGTCAGGTCTCGCAGGATGTGGGCCAGCTCGGGGAGACCCGCCTCTTCCTGATGGCCGCCCTCCTGCTGGCGGACGAACTTTCGGACCTCCGCGGCAGGGTTGCGGGCCTCCAGGCCGACCACGCGCGGCTCCGGGCGGAGGCCGGTTCGATCGAGGGTCGCGCCGCCGCCGCCCTTGAGGCCGCCGCCCGCCGGATCGAAAAGCTGGCCGGGGCCTGACGCGCGGCGCCCGGCGCCTTGTGGCGATCTCCCCGCAGGCCTAGATTGGCGGTCGGCGGGTCTTGCTGCGGCTCGCGTCGAAGGCGACTTATCCCAGCGACCTTAATTCTCTTGAAGGGAGCTGTCCCTGGCCGGGTCCGTGGACCCGGGCACATGGCGCCCACCTGGTTATCCAGGTCGAGGGGGTTGAACTGTCCTTCACGGTTCCCGCGGCGCCGCCACCCTTTTTCCCGGACCTTCCTTGCCATCCCCTGATCCCGACCGGATATCCCGAGACGACCTGCGACGCCGCATGAGACGACGGCGGCGGGCCCTTGCGACCGCGAAGCCCGAGGCGGGCGCCGAGGCGGCCCAGCGCCTGCCGGAAGACGCCCTGCCCCCCATCCGCGTCTTCGCCGCCTACCTGCCGGCGGGCGGGGAGATCGATCCCGGTCCGCTTGCAAGGCGTCTGCTGGCCCAGGGCGCAGAGCAGGTGCTGCCGCGGGTCCGGCAGGAGGGGTCCATGCAATTCGTCCTCGCCACGCCGGACTGCGCGTTGGAGCCCGACGCTGCAGGGCAGCCGGCGCCGCCGCCCGGCGCGCTCGAGCGGCGTCCGCACCTGGTGATCGCCCCGCTTTTAGCCTTCGACCGCTTCGGCGGACGGCTGGGCCAGGGGGGCGGGCACTACGACCGAGCGCTGGCCGAACTCCGCCGTACGGGTCCCGTCTTCGTCCTTGGCCTGGCCTATTCCGGCCAGGAGGTGGACAGGCTGGACCTTGAGCCCCACGATCAACAACTTGACGCGGTCCTCACCGAGGCCGGATACCGCCGCCTCCCGCAGGCCTGAAGGAACAGCATGCGTTTCGCCTTTTTCGGAGACGTGGTCGGCAAGTCCGGCCGGGACGGCCTGGCCGACCATTTGCCGGGCCTCCGCCGACGCCTCGACCTCGAATTCGTCATCGTCAACGCCGAGAACGCGGCGGCGGGCTTCGGCATTACCGAGCGTACGGCCCGCGACCTGTTCGACGCCGGCGCCGACTGCCTGACCCTGGGCAACCACGCCTGGGACCAGAAGGAGGCCCTGACCTACATCGTCCGGGAGCCCCGGCTGATCCGGCCTCTGAACTATCCCGTCCTGGCCGATGCGCCCGGCCTGGGCGCCAACCTGTTCGAGACCCGGGACGGGCGGCGCATCCTGGTGATCAACCTGCTGGGACGGGTCCACATGGACAGCCTGGACGACCCCTTCGCGGCCGTGGACCGGGAGCTGGGAAAGTCGCCCCTGGGGATGGTGGCGGACGCCATCGTGGTCGATATGCACGCCGAGGTCACCTCAGAGAAGATGGCCATGGGTCATTTCTGCGACGGACGGGCCAGCCTGGTGGTGGGAACCCACACCCACGTGCCAACGGCCGATGCGCAGATCCTGCCCGGCGGCACGGCCTACCAGACCGACGCCGGCGCCTGCGCGGACTATGACAGCGTGATCGGCAATATGAAGGAGGAGCCCATCCGCCGGTTCACCACCCGGATTTCCGGCGGCCGGTTCAAGCCGGCGGAAGGCCCGGCCACAGTTTGTGGGGTCTTTGTCGAGACTGACAACGCCACTGGCCTGGCCCGCCGGATCGCCCCGATCCGGATCGGCGGGCGCCTGGCAGAGACCGTTCCCGACCTCAGCCCGGCCGCCGCCTGAAGAAACCTCCCAGGCCCGGCGGCGGGGCGTTCCGGGCCTTAAGGCGGGCTTCGAGATCGGGCAGATCTAACCGTCCGGCCCTGGCCGCATCCAGCTGAGCGAAACGGCGGGCGGCGGCCTTGATCTGCTCGTCCCGGGTGATCTTCCCGTCATAGTTGAGATCGGCGCCGCGGACAGGCTGGGGCTCGTCCAGCAGACCGAATGATGAGGCGCCATCCAGTCCGCGGGTCCGCGGCGCCGGGGCGCCGGCTGCGTCCGGAGCAAGTCGGAAAGCTGCAGACTGAGGCAGAATCTCGGGTGCAACCTCGTTTTCGTAGGTGGTGTTCTCAAAGCCATCGACCCGCCCGTCCCGGTCGGTGTCCAGCCGGGCGTGGAACCGGAGCCCGTCGTCGGTGAACTCCTTGATGGTCAAGATCCCGTTCCGGTCCGCGTCGGCGGCGGAGAACCAGTCGGCGAGACCGGCCGCTGACCGGAAGGGTTCACCGAACGGACTGATGAAGAGGCCCTCCCTGGACGGGGGCGGGGCGGCCTGGAGCGGCCCGGTGATCGCCAGCAGCAGCCCTGCGCAGCCGAGGCTGGCGAGGCGATTGGACGGAAGAAAACGACTCATCACGCAGACTCCGTAGAGAGCCACAGCACAGAACGGCCAGTCTGCGGCGTCAATTGGGCGGCGCGAGGATTTCGCCGACAGGGGCGAGGGGACTTGTCATCCCGCCTCCGGTCCCCGCATCCTCGCAGCCGTTCCTGTCGCGCGTGCGCCGGGATGATGAAGAGGAGGCCCGTCATGCTGCATTTCCTCGTCCGCGCCGCCTTCGCGGCCTTCGGCTTCGCCATCGCCGCACGTCTGGTGGACGGCATCTCGTACGACGCACCGATGACCCTGTTCCTGGCCGCCCTGCTGCTGGGACTGGTCAACGCCCTGCTGAGGCCCCTTCTGGTTCTTCTGACCCTGCCCCTGACCGTGCTGACCTTCGGGCTCTTCCTGCTGGTGATCAACGCCGGGATGATCCTGCTGGTCTCGCGCATCCTTCCGGGCTTCCAGGTCGCCGGCCTCACGCCCGCCCTGATCGCCGCCATCATCACCGGAGTGACCAGCTGGGCGGCGCATATGCTGCTGGGCGACCTCAACCGCCTGACCTACCGGGGCGGCTGAGGCCCGGGCGTTTCGTCGCCCACGAAAAAGGGGGCGGAGCCTGAGCCCCGCCCCCCGGATTTTCGGGAAACGACCTGGATCAGAAGTCCATGTCGCCCATGCCGCCCATGCCGCCCGGCATGCCCGGGGCCGCCGCACCGCCCTTCTTGGGCGCTTCGACGATGGCGGCTTCGGTGGTGATCAGCAGGCCGGCCACCGAGGCGGCGTCCTGCAGGGCGGTGCGGACCACCTTGGCCGGGTCGATGACGCCGGCCTTCACCATGTCCACGTACTCTTCGGTCTGGGCGTTGAAGCCGAAGGTGGCCGAGTTGTTCTCGAGCACCTTGCCGACCACGATCGAGCCTTCGACGCCGGCGTTCTCAACGATCTGCCGGATCGGGGCCTGCAGGGCGCGCCGCACGATGGCGACGCCGGCCTCCTGGTCGTCATTGTCGCCCTTCAGGCCTTCAAGGGCCTTGGAGGCCTTCAGCAGGGCCACGCCGCCGCCGGGGACGATGCCTTCCTCGACCGCCGCGCGGGTGGCGTTGAGGGCGTCGTCGACGCGGTCCTTCTTTTCCTTCACCTCGACCTCGGTCGAGCCGCCGACGCGGATCACCGCAACGCCTCCGGCCAGCTTGGCCAGACGCTCCTGCAGCTTTTCCTTGTCGTAGTCCGAGGTGGTGTCCTCGATCTGGCGCTTGATCTGGCCGATGCGGGCCTCGATGCCGTCCTTGGCGCCGGCGCCGTCGACGATGGTGGTGTCGTCCTTGGTGATCGACACCTTCTTGGCGCGGCCCAGCATGTCGAGGGTCACGTTCTCGAGCTTGATGCCCAGGTCCTCGGAGATCAGCTCGCCGCCGGTCAGGATGGCGATGTCTTCCAGCATGGCCTTGCGGCGGTCGCCGAAGCCGGGCGCCTTGACCGCCGCGACCCGCAGGCCGCCGCGCAGCTTGTTGACGACCAGGGTGGCCAGGGCCTCGCCCTCGACGTCCTCGGCGATGATCAGCAGGGGACGGCCCGACTGCACGACGGCCTCGAGGACCGGCAGAAGGGGCTGGAGGGAGGTCAGCTTCTTCTCGAAGAGCAGGATGAGGGGCTCGTCGAGTTCGGCCTCCATCTTGTCGGCGTTGGTGATGAAGTAGGGCGACAGGTAGCCGCGGTCGAACTGCATGCCCTCGACGACGTCCAGCTCGGTCTCGGCGGTCTTGGCCTCTTCGACCGTGATCACGCCCTCATTGCCGACCTTGTCCATGGCCTTGGCGATCATTTCACCGACTTCGGTGTCGCCATTGGCGGAAATGGTGCCGACCTGGGCGATCTCGGCGTTGGTGGTGACCTTGCGCGAGGACTCCTTGATGGACTCCACGACCTTGGCCACGGCCTTGTCGACGCCGCGCTTCAGGTCCATCGGGTTCATGCCGGCCGCAACCGACTTCATGCCCTCGACCACAATGGCCTGGGCCAGCACGGTGGCGGTGGTGGTGCCGTCGCCGGCCTTGTCGTTGGTCTTGGAGGCGACTTCGCGGATCAGCTGGGCGCCGAGGTTTTCGAAGCGGTCAGCCAGCTCGATTTCCTTGGCGACGGATACGCCGTCCTTGGTCGAACGCGGCGCGCCGAAGGACTTCTCGATGACCACATTGCGGCCCTTGGGGCCGAGGGTCACCTTGACGGCGTTGGCGAGGGTGTTGACGCCGCGCAGCATTCTGTCGCGTGCGTCGGAAGCGAAATAGACGTCTTTGGCAGCCATTGAAGGACTCTTTCAGAAAGGGATTGCTGGGTCTGGAAGCGGTCGGGGGATCTATTCGATCACGCCGAGGACGTCGCTTTCCTTCATGATCAGGAGGTCGGCGCCGTCGATCTTGACCTCGGTGCCGGACCACTTGCCGAAGAGGATCCGGTCGCCCTTCTTCAGGTCGAGGGGCTGGACCTTGCCGGCTTCATCGCGGGCGCCGGGGCCGACGGCGATCACTTCGCCCTCCTGGGGCTTTTCCTTGGCGGTGTCGGGGATGATGATCCCGCCCTTGGTCTTCTGTTCTTCTTCGACGCGCTTCACGAGGACGCGGTCACCGAGGGGACGAAACGCCATGTCTTGGTCTCTCCGTTCAGGACGAGGGTTTTCAATTACCCGGAGCCGGCGGCTCGATTAGCAGCCACCTTATCCGAGTGCTAACGCGGTGGGGAGTTAGGGTCGAGGCCCGGGTGAGTCAAGCGCCCGCCCCCAGCGAAAGTCGCTTTAGTTCCGGTTGGACCCCGGAACCACCGGAGGCTAATGTCCGCCCAGCTCAGACGCCAGTTCGAGGAATCGCCATGCGCCCCGCTCCCGTCCTCGCCGCCCTGTCGGTCCTGGTCCTCGCCGTTCCCGCTGTCGCCGAGACCTGGACGGCCTATACGGAACCGACGGAAAAGGGCCTGCAGTGGTCGTTTGACGCCGATTATTCCTACCGCGACGCCGCCTCGGGCCGGGTCGTGGTGATGACGGCCATCGGCAAGGTCGGCGCAAGCCCGCGGATGGGTCCGTCCGGCCCCGGAGCCGCCGACGGGGTGGGCTTCGTCTATGCGCTCGACTGCAAGTCGAAGAACCTGATCTCCATGGGCGGCTACTCGCCGAAGAAGCCCCTGGAGATCGCCGGCGGCTGGCGCAGCACGACGCCGAAGAAGGCGGACGGAACAGACGACGCCGCCCTGATGCAGAAGGTCTGCCCAGCCGAATCCGCGCTGCCGACCCGGTAACCGTCCCGGGGGAAAGGGGGTGGAGAGCGCCCCGCCCCCGTCCTCAGCGCATGCCGACGGGGACGCGCTCGGCGTCCCGCTCGGCGCGGATCTTCATCTGAAGGTCGCCATACTTCGCCAGTTCCATCCGGGCGATGGTTCGGTTGTGCACCTCGTCCGGACCATCGGCGAGGCGAAGCGCGCGCTGGCTGGCGTAAGCCTTGGCCAGACCGAAGTCGCTGGTCACGCCGCCGCCGCCATGGGCCTGGATGGCGTCGTCGATGATCTTGATGGCCATGGTCGGCGCCTGAACCTTGATCATGGCGATCTCCATCCGGGCGACCTTGTTGCCGGCCTTGTCCATCATGTCGGCCGCCTTCAGACAGAGCAGACGGGTCATCTCGATGTCGATACGGGCGCGGGCGATGCGTTCCTCCCAGACCGAGTGTTCGGAGATGTATTTTCCGAAGGCCTTACGGGTCATGAGTCGCCGGCACATCTTCTCCAGGGCGACCTCGACCGCGCCGATGGTTCGCATGCAATGGTGGATGCGGCCCGGCCCCAGCCGGGCCTGGCTGATCTCGAAGCCTCGCCCCTCGCCCAGGACAAGCGCGTCCTCCATCGGGACCCGGACATTCTCCAGCAGGACTTCGGCGTGGCCGTGCGGGGCGTCGTCGTAGCCAAAGACGGGCAGCATGCGCAGGACCTTGATCCCGGGCGTATCCATCGGAACCAGGACCTGCGACTGCTGGGCGTGAAGCGCCGCTTCGATATTGGTCTTGCCCATGACGATGGCGACCTTGCAGCGGGGGTCGCCGACGCCTGACGACCACCACTTGCGCCCGTTGATCACATAGTCGTCGCCGTCCCTATCGATGCGGGTCTCGATGTTGGTGGCGTCGGAAGAAGCCACCAGGGGCTCGGTCATCAGGAAGGCGGAGCGGATCTCGCCGCGCATCAGCGGGGCCAGCCAACGGTCCTTCTGCGCGCGCGTGCCGAAGCGGTTGAGCACCTCCATGTTCCCGGTGTCGGGCGCCGAGCAGTTGAACACCTCGGAGGCAAACGCGACCCGACCCATGATCTCGGCGATGGGGGCGTATTCGAGATTGGTCAGCTGGACACCCTCGAAGACAAACGTATCGTCCACATGCGGGTGGCCGGAGTCCGGCGGCATGAACATGTTCCAGAGGCCGGCGGCCCGGGCCCTGGCCTTGAGCTCCTCGACGACCGGAATGACCTTCCAGGGGTCCCCCTCGGCGTGCTGTGCCTCATAGACAGGAACGGCGGGATGGATGTGCTCATCCATGAAGTTGCTGACCCGGCGGATGAGCTCCTTCTGTCGGGCGGAGTACTCGAAATCCATGACGGTCGCCTTTCGTTTCAACGCCCGCCCGGACGCCGGGGGTCGCGCAGGCGCAGGGTCCGGGAAAGCGGCCCCGACGTCCTTGATCTGGCTCAACCAGGACTGGTCAATCCGCCGGCGAAGCGCGAGCATATCGGATGGCCCTTGAACTTCCCCACCGTGCGCTCGCGAACGCCTTCGTGACCCTTGAGCCCCTGTCGGAGGCCCATCGGGAGCCCCTGCGCGCCGCCTGCGCCGCCGATCCCGAGATCTGGGAGGCGCAATACTCGCTCTCCCTCCTGGGTGAACACTTCGATCGCTTCTGGACGGACAAGCGTCTCAAAGACGCCGCTTCCGGCTCGGCGCAGCATTTCGCAGTGATGTCAGCCGGTCGCTGCGTGGGCGTTACCGCCTTCCTGAAGATTGATCGCGCCAATGCAGGGCTGGAGATCGGTCCTACCTACTACGCACCCGAGGCGAGGGGCGGCTCGGTCAATCCCTCCGCCAAGCGGCTTCTCCTCGGCGAGGCGTTCGAGGCCGGCTTCGGCCGCGTCCAGTTCCATGTGGACGAAATCAACGCCCGCTCGCGCGCCGCCGTCCTGAAGCTGGGGGCGACCTTCGAGGGAATTCAGCGCTGGGACCGGATCGTCTGGACCGGCCGTCGGCGCAGCACCGCCGTGTACTCGATCATCGCACCGGAATGGCCGGCCGTGCGGGCGGCTCTGGACCAGCGGATCGCCGCCTTCGGACCCGGCGCCTGAAGGCGGGCTCGACAAGGCTCAGCGGACGGGCGCAGTCCGGGTCTGGCTCTCGGCGAAGAAAACCTGGTCAGCGTGCTCGGCGACTTCCTGCGCGGTGTAGGGCCGTCCGGGCTGGAAGCCCTCGGTCTCCAGCATCTTGATCTCCCGGATGCCGCGGGACGAGACCCCGAGGACCTTGCCCGTATGATCCGCCGCGAGGTCGGAGACCATATAGAGCACGCCGGGGGCCACGTTCTCGGGCAGGCTCAGGGGATCCGGCTCACGGCCCGCCCGGCCCGGCAGGTCGGAGGTCATGCGGGTGTAGGCGCCGGGCGCGAGGCCCATGACCCGGACGCCGTACTTGCGTCCCTCGATGGCCAGGACGCGCATGAAGCCATAGATGCCCGCCTTGGCGGCCCCATAGTTCGACTGGCCGAAATTGCCATAGAGGCCCGAGGTCGAGCTGGTCATGATGATGGTCCCCGGACGACCGTTGTCCTTCAGCCATTTCCACACCGGCATGGTGCAGCAGTACGCGCCCTTCAGGTGGACCTTCACCACCAGGTCCCAGTCGGCTTCAGTGGTGATGGCGAAGGTCTTGTCGCGCAGGATGCCGGCGTTGCAGACCAGGATGTCGACCTGGCCGAAGGCGTCGAGGGCGGTCTTCAGGATGTTCTCGCCGCCCGCCAGGGTCGAGACGTCGTCGCCGTTCGCCACGGCCCGGCCGCCCTCGGCGAGGATGTCATTGACCACCTTCTGGGCGGCGCTGACCGATCCGTCGCCAGACCCGTCGCGGGCGCCGCCCAGGTCATTGACGACCACCGCGGCGCCTTCGCGCGCGAAGAGCCGGGCGTAGGCTTCGCCCAGTCCGCCGCCGGCGCCGGTGATGATGGCGACCTTACCGTCCAGAAGTCCAATTTTGCGTTTCCCCGCTGTCTTGTTGGCTCTTCATCTTCCAACCCGCGCGGCGGGGAGTCGAGTCCGGGACGCTCCCCCTTTCGGACTCCACAAGCCCGAGGGTTGGAGTAGGGTCGGCGCAGGGCCGGCGCGACAGACGCCGGCGAGGGGGGAGTTCAGGGTGTCGGAAACCATTCCCACGGGCGAGGCCCACGGTCCGGGGGCGATCGTCGACCCCCCCATGGCGTCAGAACTCGCCGGCGATGGGCGCATGAACCGGGGGGCCGTGGCCTGGTCCCTCTTCGAAGGCGCCCGGAATCCCTACGTCGTCCTCGTCACCATCTACATCTTCGCGCCCTATGTCGCTTCGGTCATGATCGGCGACCCTGTCCGGGGCCAGGCGGTGATCTCCCAGTGGAGCCAGTATTCGGGCTGGATCATCATGGCCACGGCGCCCTTCCTGGGCGCTTCCATCGACCAGCTCGGCCCGCGAAAGGGCTGGCTCGCCCTCGTGGTGGCCGCAATGGTCCCCATGATGGTCGCCCTCTGGTGGGCCAAGCCTGACGGCTCAGGCCTGTCCGTCACGATGACCATGCTGCTGATCACCCTGATCGGCCTGGGCTTCGCCTTCTCCGAGGTGCTGCACAACTCCCTGCTCATCCGTGCGGCGGGCATAAAGGCGGCGCACAAGGCGTCAGGTCTCGCCCTCGCGCTCGGCAACGGTTTTTCGGTCCTCGCCCTGGGCTTCACGGCCTGGGCCTTCGCCCTGCCTGGCCGGGTCGACTGGGCGTGGGTGCCCGAGGCCCCGCTCTTCGGTCTGGACACCGCCGCGCATGAGCACGAGCGGATCGTCGCCCTGCTCGCTGCGGGCATCTTCGCCATCGGCGCCCTGCCCCTCTTCCTGTTCACGCCGGACGCTCCCCCCACCGGCGTCCCGGTCCTGAGGGCGTTTCGCAATGGCGCCCGTCAACTCTGGGAAATGCTCGCCACCGTCCGCAACTACCGCGACGCCGCCATCTACCTGGTCAGCCGGATGGCCTTCGTGGACGGCATGAACGCCATACTGATCTATGCGGGCGTCTACGCCGTAGGCGTCATGAAGTGGCAGGCGCTGGAGATGCTGGCCTACGGCATTCTCCTCTCCGTCCTCGCAGTCCTGGGCGGATTTGTCGGGCGCTGGATGGACGGCGCCCTAGGTCCGAAGAACGCCCTTCGCGTGGCCATCTTCATGTCCATTCTGGGGATCGTCGCCATGCTGGGCATGTCGCCCAACCGCATTCTCTACTTCTGGACCTATGACCCGTCGGCGCATGCGCCGGTCTGGCAGGGTCCGGTCTTCCGCACCCTGCCGGAGGTGGTCTTCCTGCTGATCGGCTTCGTGAACGCTGTCTTCATCACCGC
>JBJTFE010000269.1:0-9930 GCA_046093265.1 Phenylobacterium sp.
CCCCGCTCGGGCGCGCGGAAGAAGATGCGACCGTCGAACAGGGGCGGGCTGAGGGGGATGGAATGACGCGACCAGCCGTAGTCGAACTTGGTCACGATGACGTAGTCGCCCTCGTAAAGGTTCGGCTCTTCAGACGCCGACGGAATGGTGAAGGGCTGGAAGAGCAGCACCCTCAGAACCAGGGCGATCAGCAGGGCGACCGCAACGGTCTTGAGGATCTCGATCGTCTCGTTGCGCTCGCCCGGGGGCGGCAGGGTCGTCTCGGTCATGAGAATTCCGGATGAACGTTTGGCCGGGACATACCGCAATCCGGTGCGCCCGTGGGTGAAAACTTGGCAAGCCCTAGGTCTCGGGCAGGGCCTCGATGATGACGAAGGCCTGGGCGTAGGGATGGTCGTCGGTCATGGAGAGGTGGATCACCGCCCGGTGGCCGGGCGGCGTCAATTCCGCCAGACGCACCGCCGCGCCGCCAGTGAGGGCCAGGGTCGGCTGGCCGGACCGCAGGTTCACCACGCCCATGTCGCGCCAGAAGACCCCGCGCCGCAGCCCCGTGCCCAGCGCCTTGGCGCAGGCTTCTTTTGCGGCGAAGCGCTTGGCGTAGCTGGCGGCGGCGTCCGGCTTGGCCTCGGACCTCCTCCGTTCGATCTCGGTGAAGCAGCGGTTGCGGAAGCGGTCGCCGAACCGGTCAAGGCTGGCCTGGATGCGCCGGATGTCACTGAGGTCCGAGCCGATCCCGAGGATCATTCCGACGCCCCGCCGCGGGCTTCGACCATCAGAAGGCGCATGCGGCGTATGGCCTCGCCCAGGCCGACAAAGATCGATTCGCCGATCAGGAAGTGGCCGATGTTCAGCTCGGCGACCTGAGGGATGGCGGCGATGGGCTTGACGGTTTCGTAGTCGATCCCGTGGCCCGCATGCACCTCCAGACCCAGGCGATGGGCTTCGTAGGCGGCGATCTTCAGGCGCTCAAGCAGGGCCGGCGCTTCCGGGGACCGGTCGCGCACCGCATCGCAATAGGCGCCGGTGTGCAGCTCCACCACCTGGGCGCCGGCGCGTCGGGCGGCGGCGGCCTGCTCCGGATCGGCGTCAATGAAGCAGGAGACGCGGACCCCCTCCCCCGCCAGCCGCTGAACGACCCGCGCAACCCGATCAAACCCGCCCCGGAGATCGAGCCCGCCCTCGGTGGTGACCTCCTCGCGGCGCTCCGGCACGAGGCAGGCGGCGTGCGGCCGATGCCTGAGGGCGACAGCCTCCATCTCGGCGGTGACGGCCATCTCGAAGTTCAGCGGAACCCCGCGCTTGCGGGTGATGTCCGCCAGGGCCTCGATGTCGATGTCGGAGATATGCCGGCGGTCCTCCCGCAGGTGGGCGGTGATCCCGTCGCATCCGGCGTTCATGGCCAGTTCCGCGGCCCGGACGGGACTAGGATAGTCCGCGCCCCGGGCGTTCCGGATGGTCGCCACATGGTCGATGTTCACCCCCAGGCGAAGGCGGCTCACTTCGAGAGCCGCCGGCTGCCCGGGTCCTCGATGGGGATCGCCGCCAGCTCCGGCGGCAACTGGTTGGCGGGATAGGCGGGCACGTCCAGCTGGGCCAGCGAGACCAGGCGCGCGCCCGGGTCGGCCCGGCCGCCGGACCGGTCGACGATGCAGGCGGCGACCACGACATCGCCGCCCGCCTTGCGGATCGCCTCGACGCACTCGCGCGACGACAGGCCGGTGGTGACGATGTCCTCGACCATCGCCACGCGCGCCCCTGCGGGAATCTCAAACGCGCGGCGCAGGCGGAACTCGCCCCCTTCCCGCTCGACATAGACCGAAGGAACACCGAGATGCCGGGCCGTCTCGTATCCGGGGATGATGCCGCCCACGGCCGGGGAGACGCAGATGTCCACTTCGCCGACCTCGGCGCGGATCTTTTCCGCCAGGGCCCTGCAGAGGCGCTCGGTCCGGTCAGGATGCTGGAAGACCAGGTTTTTCTGCAGGAAAACGCCGGAATGCAGGCCGCTCGAGAGCACGAAGTGGCCCTCGCGCAGGGCGCCGGCGGCGCGGAATTCGTCGAGGACCTGTTCGGTGTTCATGGGGCGCTCCTTGCGCGCCCCGATTAGCCCACGGCGCCGGGCCTGTCACGCCGGAGGCTGAGGCCCGGGAGGGTGTTCAGTGCGAGGCCGCCGATCACCAGGGCCGCCGCGGCGAGCTTCCAGGGCGGAAGGGGCTCGCCCAGCGCCAGAGCGGAAGCCGTGAGGCCGAAGACGGGCACCAGCAGGGACCAGGGCGAGACCACTGCGGCGGGGTGGCGGGCCAGCAGCCAGCCCCAGACGGCGTATCCGAACAGGGTGTTTCCGAAGGACTGGTAGAGCAGTTCGGCCCAGACCAGCGGGGTCATGGTGGTCACTGAAGCGATCATGGCCGGCGCGCCCTCGAAGATCAGGGCGAGGACCAGAAGGGGCGGGACGGAAAACAGGCTGGCCCAGACCACGAAGGCCAGGCTGGGCGCCTCGGGCGTCGCCCTCTGGACCATGTTGCCCAGCGCCCAGCTGAGCGCAGCGACGAGGACCAGGACGAGACCGAGCGTGGTGGTCACCGCGTCGACATGCAGGAGAATCACGCCCAGGCCCGCCGCCTCCAGAAGCAGGGCCAGTCCCTGCCGCAGCGTCGGTCTCTCGCCCCGCAGCCAGATGGCGAGGCCGATGGTGAAGAACACCTGGCTTTGCACCACGAGGGAGGCGAGGCCGGGCGAGATCTGCCCGTTCATCGCGACGTAGAGCACGCCGAACTGGCCGACGCCGATAAGCACGCCATAGGCGGCGAGGTTGCGCCAGGGAACCTGCGGCCGCTTCAGGAACAGGGCCGCGGGCAGGAAGGCGAAGAGGAACCGCAGGGCCGCGAAGGTGAAGGGGGGAAGGTGGGCGAGGGCTGACTTGATGACGGCGAAGTTGGTTCCCCAGACCGCGACGACAGCGAGGGCCAGGAGGGCGTGGCGCCAGGACAGTGCGGTCATGTCGCGCCCTCCCCGCGCTGGAGCCGAGAATGCGGCTTTCCCCTGCCTTTGCAAGCTTCGCCCTTGCAGGCAAGGTGCCGGCCGCAGAGGAGGACCGCATGAGCCTGACCATCCGCAAGGTCGCCGGAGCGCTGGGCGCCGAGATTTCCGGCGTGGACCTGTCGCAGGACCTGTCCGACGGCGTGATCCGCGAGATCCGCGCCGCCCTTGTCGAGCACCAGGTCATCTTCTTCCGGGATCAGTCCCTGACCCCGGCCCGGCAGGTGGCCTTCGGGCGTCGTTTCGGCCCCCTGAACATCCACCCCTACGTCCGCAGCATGGACGACCACCCCGAGGTGATGGAGATCATCAAGGAGCCGGGCGACAGGACCAATTTCGGCGGCGGATGGCATTCGGACATGTCCTTCCTGGAGCGCCCCGCCATCGGCTCCATCCTGTACGCCCTGGAACTGCCCGACTGGGGCGGCGACACCCTGTTCTCCAGCCAGGTCGCGGCCTATGAGGCCCTGTCGGCAGGCATGAAGGCGACGCTCGAGGGTCTCCGCGCCGTCCACTCCGCGGGCCGGGAGTATTCCGCCCAGGGTCACTCCGCCCGGAAACGCGCCTCGATGAGCGTGACCGAAGCTGAGGGCGCGGTGGGAGAATACATCCACCCCGTCGTGCTCGTGCATCCGGAGTCCGGCCGCAAGGCGCTCTACGTGAACCCCGCCTTCACGATGCGTTTCGAGGGATGGACCAAGCGGGAGTCGAAACCGCTCCTCGACTTCCTGTTCGAGCACTGCCGATACGAAGGCTACACCTGCCGCTTCGCCTGGCGTTCCGGCTCGGTGGCCTTCTGGGACAACCGGCAGGTTTGGCACTTCGCGCTCAACGACTATCCCGGCCAGCGTCGGCACATGCGCCGGGTGACCGTGGACCCCGCCTGAACCGGCCTCAGCCCGCCCGCTTCGTGCGCTCCACCGTCTCGATGGCCGGGTTGGCCCGCAGGGCGGCGGCGATGTTTGTCAGGTGCCGGGCGTCCTTGACCTCGATGTCGAAGTCCACGTCGAAGAAGTCCGTCATCCGCCGGTGCATGCGCAGGTTCACGATGTTGCCCCCGGCCTCGCCGATGGTGGTGCAGGCCTGTCCCAGAACACCGGGCGCGTTGTGGATGGTGGCGGTCAGCCGGGACTGGGTCAAGGTATGGCGCTCGGCCTCGGGGGTCCACTGCAGGTCGCGCCAGAGATCCTCCTTCTCCTCGAAGGCGGCCAGTTCTGCGCAGTCGATCGTGTGAACCGTCAGCCCCTGGCCGTCGCTCTCAAGAATACCGACGATGCGGTCGCCGGGTACGGGGGTGCAGCAGGCGCCGAAGTGCAGTGTCACGCCGGGAGTCAGGCCGCCGCCGCGGACATAGAGCTGGGCGCCCTTTCCGCCCTCGATACGTCGCACGGCCGTGGCCGCCTCCCGCGCCGAGGCGTCGAGCCGGGGAAAGAGGATGTCCAGGACGTCGGCCGGCGCGATGGCGCCCCGGCCCACCCGTTCGAATAGTTCCTCGGCCGTGCCGACGGCGAGACGCTCAAGCGCGGGCGTCAGGGAGACCTCGGTGCGGGACTTGCCCGCCCGGCTGAAGGTCTGGTCAAGGGCGGCGAGCCCCAGTCGGGTGAACTCTTCCTTCTCGGTCTGCCGGATGTGTCTGCGGATGGCGGACCGGGCCCTGCCCGTCACGGTCAGCGACCGCCAGTCGGCGGGAACGACGGGCTTGGGCCCGCGCACCACCTCGACGACGTCGCCGTTCTGGAGCGGAGTACGCAGCGGACGCGGCTCGCCGTTGATCTTCACCCCGATACAGGTGTCGCCGATATCCGTGTGCAGGGCGTAGGCGAAGTCGAGGGGAAGGCCGCCGCGGGGCAGGCTGACCAGCCGCCCCTTGGGCGTGAAGACGAAGGTCTGGTCGAGGTACATCTCCAGCTTGGCGTGTTCGACCAGCTCATCGACGTCCCCGCCATGCTCGAGCACCTGGACCAGGTGACGCAGATTGACCAGGGGATCGGGTCCGCCCTGCTCGGCCTGATGCTCGGCGTCGAACCCATAGGCCGCGTCCTTGTAGCGCCAGTGCGCGGCGACGCCCTCCTCCGCAATCCTGTCCATCGCCTCGGTGCGGATCTGCATCTCGATCCGCATGCCCCGGGGTCCGACCACGGTGGTGTGGAGGGACCTGTAATTGTTCCTCTTGGGCGTGGAAATGTAGTCCTTGAAGCGGTCGGGCACCGAGGCCCAGGCCCGGTGGGCGACGCCCAGGGCGCGATAGCAGTCCTCCTCGGTGTCGACGATCACCCGGAAGGCGTAAATGTCCGACAGCTGGGAGAAGCCGATCGACTTGCGCTGCAGCTTCCGCCAGATGGAGTACGCGTTCTTCTCGCGCCCGAAGACCCGGTTCGGCACGCCGGCCGCTTCCAGTCTCTGGGTGATCTCCTGCGACACCAGGGCCACGGCCCCCCCCTGCTCAGTCCGAAGTGCGGCGAGCCGGCGGTTGATGGCGTCCCGGGCCAGGGGATGCAGGTGGGTGAAAGCCAGTTCCTCGAGCTCGGTGCAAATCCGGTGGCAACCGATCGACCGGGCCAGCGGGGCGTAGATATCAAGGGTTTCCCGAGCGATCCGCTCGCGCTTGGCGGGCGCCTTGATGTGCTGGAGCGTGCGCATGTTGTGCAAACGGTCAGCCAGCTTGACCATCAGCACCCGAACATCCTTCGAGATGGCCAGAATGAACTTCCGGAGGTTCTCCGCCTGCCGGGTATGCTCGCTGTTGAGCTCGAGTTTGGTGAGCTTGGTGACGCCTTCCACCAGCACGGCGATCTCGTCGCCGAAGAGCCGCCCGATTTCGGCGGAGGTCGCCTCCGTATCCTCGACCGTATCGTGTAGGAGGGCGGTGACGATGGTCGCCGAATCCATCCGGTATTCGGTCAGAATCCCGGCCACCTGGATCGGATGGGCGAAATAGGGATCGCCCGACGCGCGCTTCTGTGAACCATGCATGCGCATGGCGTAGACATAGGCCCGGTTGAGAACCGCCTCGTCGGCGCTGGGGTCGTAGGAGCGGACCTTCTCGATCAGCTCGTACTGGCGCAGAACCGTCCGGCGGGCCGGGGGTTCGGCGGAGGCGGGGGCGAGTGCGGACCCTTCCTGCTTCGCCCCGGCCACGGAGACGGGCGTCTCAAGGGCCGGCGGCTGGGATGCAGGCGATCTTCCGACAGGCGCCCCGGGGCTCAGTAGCGCTCTTCCTGACCGCCGTCGCGGTCGCTATGAAGGGCCCGGACAAGCTCAAGCTCGCTCATCTGCTGGTAGGTCGGATCCGCCAGCAGGGCCAGCGTCTCGGCTTCTTCCTCGGCCTCGGAACGCTCGTCCACACGCTGCAGAGTGGAGATCAGACCCTCCTTCAGCTCCTCGGGATCGACGGCGTCATCGGCCAGCTCGCGAAGCGCAACGACCGGGTTCTTGTCGTTGTCACGGTCCACCAGCAGGGGCGCCCCGGAGGAGATGCCCCGCGCCCTGTGCGCCGCCAGCAGAACGAGGCTGAAACGGTTCGGGACACGCTGGATGCAATCTTCGACGGTGACGCGGGCCATGGCTACCTCTGAAGGCGAATAGAACCCGGCCTTGTAGAGCCTCGGACCGCTTTGTGCAACGCCGCGAGACGACGAAGGGGTGACCTCAGGAGGTCTTCAGGAGGGTGCGGGCGATGTCTTCCATGGTCTCGAACAGGAAGGTCGGCTCATGCGCCCGCAGAATTTCCGGCCGGGCGTAGCCCCAGGTGACTGCGCCGGAGTCGATGCCCGCCCTGCAGGCGGCTTCGATATCCCGGGTCTCGTCACCAATGGAGAGAACCTCCCCGCGGCGAGCGCCCGCCTTCCGGATGACGCGCCGGAACTGCGGGGTCTTGCCGAACATGGAGGCCCCGCAGGCGAAGTACCGGATCCGCCCCGCCAGGTCGGGACCGAGGATCTTCCGGACGTTGGCCTCCGAGTTCGAGCTGACAAGGGCCAGGACGACACCGGCTTCGTCAAGCCGCCGGATCAGATCGGGAGACTCGGGAAACAGCGGAATTTGAGACGTGTTTTCCGCCACCAGCTGGCGGGTGTGCCGGGCGATGAAAGGCATCTTCCAGGCCGGGACCCGCATGTAGGCGACCACCTCGCGGCTGGAGCGGCCGCGCAGCATGTCGACCTCGTCCTCGGTGATCTGCCGGAACCGGAACCGGCGCGCCACCTCGTTGGCCATGCTGATGAACCAGCTGGCGCTGTCGGCCAGGGTGCCGTCGAAATCGAAGATGACGAGCCGATAGGCCAAGCCGTTCCTCCCCGGCGGCGACACGTCGCGCGCCCCTTCTCACGCACCATAATGCTGCACGATTGCGGCTTCCAACGCCAGTTCCCTTCCCTCAGCCGTCAGAAAGCGCGGGGCTCGCGTCACGGCCCACGGTCGCGCAAGCCGCCAGCGCCCACGCCGCAGCGCCAAGCTGCGGATGGCGCCAGTCCGGGGCAATCTCAGCCAGGGGGGCCATGACAAAGCGGCGCTCGTGGGCCCGGGGATGGGGAAGGCGCAAGGCCGCCGTCTCGAGAACCCGCCCGGAGTGATCGATCAGGTCCAGATCGAGGGTTCGGTCGGCGTTCCTCCCGCAGCGCCTCCGCCCGAACCTCTGCTCGATTTCGAGCAGCCTCTGAAGGGTCGCTTCCGGCGACATCCTCGCCTCGACAATCGCGACCCCGTTGAGATAGTCATTCCGCGATGGGTCGGGCCAGGCGGATGACCTCCACCAGGACGATCGACGCACGACCGGCAATCCTGCCTCAGAGAACAGAGAGAGAGCGGCTTCAAGCAGGTCGACACGCGAGGCGAATTCGCCGGAAAGATTGGATCCCAGCGCAATGATCGCCCGCGAGGTGCAACCCGCCTCGACACCAGACTCCGGAAAACCCTGACTCAATGACCTTCTACCCTACAGACCGGTTGGCGCTCTTCATCGACGGGGCCAACCTCTACTCCGCCGCCAAGGGACTTGGCTTCGACATCGACTACCGCAAGCTCCTCGACGAGTTCCGCAAGCGCGGCGTTCTCATCAGGGCCTACTACTACACTGCGCTCGTCGATGATCAGGAGTATTCCCCGATCCGTCCACTGGTGGACTGGCTGGACTACAACGGGTTCCGCCTCGTGACCAAGTCCGCGCGCGAGTTCACCGACTCTCAGGGCCGCAAACGGTGGCGCGGCGACATGGATGTCGAGATCGCCGTGGACATGCTGGAAATGAGCGCCCACGCCGACCATCTGATCCTGTTCAGCGGCGACGGCGATTTCCGGGTCCTCCTGGAGGCCGTGCAAAGGCGCGGTGCGCGGGTGACCGTTGTCTCGACCGTCAAGACCCAGCCGCCCATGGCCTCCGACGACCTCCGCCGCCAGGCCGACGCCTTCATCGAACTGGCCGACCTTTCCGACATGATCGGCCGCCCCTCCCGGCTGCCGCGCTTCCTGCAGGAAAGCCGCGTAGGCGCCGAGCCCGGCGACGCTGAAGATTGAGCGCGACCGCCGCACGGCTCGCCGCCGCCCCGGAACCCGCCCGCGACTGCGGCCTCGGCCCCCGCCTAATCGCCTACCGGACGGAGAACCGCACCCGGAATCCCGACTGGTGGAACGGCCCCGCCCCGTCCTTCGGTCCGGAGGATGCAAGGCTCCTGGTCCTCGGTCTTGCGCCGGGCCGGACCGGAGCCAACCGGACCGGCCGGCCCTTCACGGGCGACCATGCGGGGGTTCTGCTTTTCGAAACCCTTCTCAAGACGGGATTCGCCCGCGGCCGTTACGACGCCCGGCCGGATGACGGCCTGACCCTTGTGGACTGCATGATCGCCAACGCCGTGCGGTGCGCACCGCCCGGGAACCGCCCGGAGCCCTCCGAAGAGGCCGCCTGCCGCCCGTTCCTGGCGGCCCGGCTGGCCGCCCTACCCCGGCTTCAGGTTGTGGTCACCCTGGGCGACGTCGCGCGCAGAAACCTGCTTCGCGCCCTGGGGCTTCCCGGTTCGGCCGGCGTCTCCGGGCACGGAGCGGAGTTCGAAGCCGGTCCCTATCGGGTGATCAACAGCTATCATTGTTCGCGCCTGAACACGAATACGGGCCGGCTTACGCCCGCCATGTTCGAGGCGATCTTCCGTCGCGCCCGGGCCGCCCTGGAGGGCTGACAAGCCCGGGTCCGGGCACTATTTAGAACCGCCCCTCCACCTCTCACGGAGTCCCGCCATGCGCACCCTCGCCCTCACCGCGGCCCTCGCCGCCGCCCTCGCTGCAGCCGCGCCCGCCGCAGCCGGGCCGCCCGGACCGGCTCAGCGCGACCGGGCCCTGGAGATCCTGAAAACCAGCATCAGCTACCGGACAACGGCCAGCGCCGGTCAGGCGCCGATCCTGGCCTATGCGAACTGGATCAAGGGCGTCCTCGTCGAAGCCGGCTACCGGGATCAGGACGTCGTCGTCGAGCCGATCGCGGGAACGGCGATCCTGATCGCCCGCCTGCCCGGCCGAAATCCCGACCGCAAGCCCATCGTCATTTCCGGACACATGGATGTCGTCGAAGCCCGCGCGGAAGACTGGACGCGCGATCCGTTCGCGCCGGTGGTCGAGAACGGCTACGTCTTCGGGCGCGGCGCAACCGACAACAAGTTCGACATCTCCATGGTGGTCGCCACGCTTGCGCGCCTGAGGGCCGAGAACTGGCGACCGAACCGGGACGTCATCCTCGCCTTGTCCGGGGACGAAGAGACCCAGATGCGCAGCAGCGCCATCCTCGCCCAGCGATTGAAGCACGCGGACCTGGTCCTGAACTCGGACGCCGGCGGCGGCGACCTCGATCCCGCTGGCAAGGCGCTGTCCTACGGCATCCAGGGCGCTGAGAAGACGTATGCGGATTTC
>JBJTFE010000270.1:0-3061 GCA_046093265.1 Phenylobacterium sp.
GTTCTGTCTCGCCGGGAAATGTCTCACTGAAAATTGTCTCACGGACCTCAAGGGTCTTGACAGCCGATCGGCTGGCACAACCATACGCACCGTGCTATGTAATACCGCAGAGCAACGAGGTATTACAAGGATCGCCATGCCCGCTACCGTCACCAGCAAGGGACAGGTCACCATCCCCAAACCCATCCGGGATCGGCTCGGCATCAAACCGGGGACGAAGGTGGCCTTCAGTCTCGACAAGGATGGCCGCGCCTTCATCCAGGCCGAGGATGCAGGGCGACCGCTGACGAGTCGCTTCGAGCGCCTGCGTGGCACGGCCACGACGCGCCTCAGCACGGATGAGATCATGGCGCTTACGCGGGGCGAAGCTGCTTGATCCTCGTCGACACGAATGTGCTGCTCGACATCGCAACGAACGATCCGAACTGGGCGGACTGGTCCATCGAACAGTTGGACGCGGCTGCAGTGCGTGGTCCGGTGGTCATCAATGCCGTGGTCTATTCGGAGTTCTCGGTCGGCTATGACCGTATCGAAGAGGTCGAACGCCTCCTGAAGGACGTGGACATCGGATGGGCTGATGTCCCCCGCGAAGCACTGTTTCTCGCTGGCAAGGCTTTTCAGCAATACCGCCGGCAGGGCGGGAGCAGAACAGGCGTCCTGCCTGACTTTTTCATCGGCGCGCATGCGGCAGTGTCGGGCATGACCCTGCTGACGCGCGATCCTGCGCGGTATCGGTCGTACTTCCCGAAGGTCGGCCTCATCTCGCCACCCTGACGCCAGCGCGTTCAACCACGAACCGCTGCGAGTGCTTCGCGGGTGGCCGGCGTCCATTGAGCCGCCACGTGATGACGCTCAGCGCGTACTCCCAGCGGCGGTGCGCGGTCGCGCGCGACAGGCCGAAGCGCCAGCAGATGGGCTTCCACGGCGTCCCCTCGGCTCGCGCCCAGACGAGCTTGGCGTCTTCCGGCTCCAGCCAGGCGAACCAGTCGAAGGTCTTTTCCATCCGCGAGATGGCGGCAGGCGACGGCGGGGGGCGGCGCAGTCGTGGGGGCTCCTGGCCGACGAGATCCGCGAACTCGTACACGATCTGCGGCCAGGTGCTGAAATACCCCTGACCTTTCGCATCAGGCAGGCGCTTCAGGACGTCAGCCGCCTCGGCGAGCCGTTCTTCCACCTGATCACGGGTCCAGACGTCCATGCCGCGCCTCCTTTCTGTATCCGTAGAGCTTGTCTCCGAGTTGCCGCACGAGCTCACGCTCGGGCCAGGTCAGGCGCGGATCAGTCTCGCTGACCACGAGGACCTTCTGCTCGCGCCAGCCTTCGCGCTTGACCTCTTCCGGCGATGGCCGTTTGCCGCCAAAGCCGGGTGGCGCCCATCTCATCGCACGCCTCCCTTGGTCTCGATGGCCCAGAGAAGCAGCGCGATGGCGTCGGCTTCGTTGTCGTCCTTGGGGTCGAAACCTCGGGCGCGCATCGCGGCAATCATTGCCGCCTTTTCGGCGTTGCCCTTGGCTGTCGCGTGCCGCTTGATCGTGCCGACCGGGACGCCCTGGTAGGGCACGCCGCGCAATTCGGCCCATGCGGTCAAGGTGGCCATGAGCCCACCGTAGATGTGGCTCGCGTCGGTGCCCGCGTGGCGACGGACTTCCTCGAACCAGATGGCGGCGACTGGTCCGGCCAGTTGGTCGATCTCGGTCAGCCAGTTGGTGAAGCGCAGGTAGCGCATGCCGCCGCCATCGAAGCGGCCGGGGCGCAGCGAGACGGTACCGCTGGTAATCAGGCCGTCCTGACTGCGGATCGCCCAGCCTGTCGAGGTGCCGAGGTCGAGCGCGAGGATGGAATGGGTGCGTGGTGCGTCGAGCGGCAGCGATCCAAACCTTGCACATTCGGAATTCGGGATCAGAGTCGGCTGAGCCATGATGGGGCTCCTTTTCCGGTGGCCTGTGGTGGTGGAAGACGACGGCGGTCTGGTGCTTGGCGGTACGGGGCCGCCGTCGTCGGATCGGGAAGCGCAGGGGAGCGTCACGGCGGCGCGCGCGACAGGCCCGTACGTATGGGAGGAGTGGCCAACCCTGTGGGGTGGCCATCCCATACGTAGTATGGGTGGGGTTCCCTATCATTCCTCGGAACGACGCAAGTGACTGATATGATTGGGCGTTTCGCTGCTTCCGAGGACGAACAAGGAGGACCGAGTTGTTTGTCCTCGTCCTCCGCAAGTCTTTGATTTTGTTGGGCTGAGGACGAAGTGAGGACGAGGACCGACAACTTCGTCCTGAGGACGAAGGGGATTTCGGGGAGGACGAAGTCAGTCATCGAGACCCTCCGGGTAGACCCAGATGGAGGGGTTCTCGACCTGCAGGCACGCGCCGGTGCTGGCGCATTTGTAGTGGCTGGGCAGCACCGGGAGGCCGTCGCCCAGCACCTCCCCCGTGTCGGCATCGATCTGCGCGTCTGTCCCGAAGCGCATGCCGTCGGTCACGAGATAGCCGAAACGGGAGCGAACCACGGCCTCGCCGAAGGGCCGGCCGTCGCGAAGGAACTTGATGTGGCCCTTGGTCGTCAGCACGCCGATCCGGTCGCGGATGGTGTACTTGCTGCCGAGCCCAGCCTTGTTCTCGAAGGCCTCGCCGAACTGCGTGGTGGTGTAGAGCCGCCCTGCGGCGGCTTCCTCGTACAGGATCGACAGGATCACGTCGCCCTTGCGACTGCGCTCGGCGTCGTGCTTCGCGCCGACCTCCTGACGCACCAGCCGATCGTTCATGGGGTTCAACTCGACCCATGCGCCGTGCCGCTTGTCGATGAGCTTCGCCGGCAGTGCAGGACCGTTCCTGAGCTCGATTTCCAGCTTGCGTTCAGGGCCTTCCTCGTCGGGGCGATGGAGGATCAGCCCGGTGGTGTAGAAGCCGCGGAGCGCACTGGCGCCCGAGAGCGCCATGAACGGGTCTTCCTTCACCTGGTGCTTCGAGAGCTTCTTGGTGTGGTGGACAAGGATCACGCCGCAATCCGGGTCGATGTGGTCGCGCAGAACCTCGATCCGTTCCTTCAGGAAGAACATCATGGC
>JBJTFE010000271.1:0-4847 GCA_046093265.1 Phenylobacterium sp.
GCTTCGCCCGGGTCCTGGTCGGGGAGCGCCTGGCGGAGCGGCCGGCCAGCGCCTGGAGTCGGGCGCGGCTGTCGGGGCTCGACGCCCTCAGTCGTTGAAGGCGTACCAGGCGCCCTCGTCCCGCAGGGCCCATTCGTCCGAGAGCCGGTCCCAGCGCCCGCCGGCGTCCACGCCGTCCAGCTTCAGTCGCCACAAGAGGCCCGCCGAGTCGATCAGGGTCATGGCCAGCGGATCGGGGCCGCCGTCCCAGACCGTCGCGTCGTGTAGGGCCAGCGCCCGGTCGGCCTCGCCGGTCTCCAGGCCGAAGAGGGCGTAGTGCCAGGCGGTGTGCACCTTCAGGAAGTGGTCATGGCCCCAGTCCGCCCGGCGGGCGTCCAGCAGGTCCTGCCCCGCCTGCGCCCGGCCCTGCATCTCCAGGGCGTGGACCAGGGCGTGCTGGGCCCAGACATCATCCGGCGCCGCCTCCAGGGCGCGGCGGGCCGCGGCCTCCGCCGCCGGGTAGTCGCCGCTCTCCTCCAGGCCGAAGGCGTGCATGCCGTGCAGGTAGGCGAAGCCGGGCGCCGCGCCGTCCCAGGCCTCCAGGGCTGCTGCGGGGCGATCCCTCAGCCGGGCCGCGTCGCCGAGGAAGAAGTCCAGCTGGTGGGCGGCGTTCAAAGCGATGGGGTCGGCGGGCCAGGCGTCCAGCAGGTCGTCCAGCCGCCGACTCGCCCCGGACCAGTCCCCCGCCGCCCAGGCGCGGATGACCGACAGGTGGGACGCTTCCCGAGCGTCCCTCGCCTGGAGGTCGCCCATCCGCGCCACGCCCGCCGCCCCCGGCCCGCGCTCCGACGACATCAGTCCCAGATAGGCGCCCAGCATCCTTCCCAGGGCGCAGTCCGGGTCCGACGCCGCGGCCTTCAGGAACCCCATGGCCTCGGGCCGCATGGCGTAGAGGGCGGCGACGGCCTCGCCCAGCGCCTCCACGGAGCGGGGATCGCCCCGGGTCTCCAGTCCGAACCGGTCTTTCATGCGCGGGTCCCCCTCGGGCGCTGATCTTGCCACGGGCCGTGCGGCGGTCCAGAGGAGTTCGCCCCGTCCTCGGAAGGTCCGACATGTCCCAGACGCCCGCCTTTTCCGAGCAGACCCGCAGTGCCGCCCTCGCCCTGATCGCCCAGTATGGCGAGGACGCCGAGGTGATCGCCATGCTGAGGGCTGCGGAGTTCGCCGCCATGGGCGACCGAAAGGGGCTCGCCGACTGGGACGACATCATCGCCTGCGTCGCCGCCCTCCAGGCCGGCGGAACCGGCGGGGCGCCCCTCAACTGAAGGCCGCCCGCCGGCTCAGTTCCCGTAGCGGAAGATCGGGTCGTCGAGGTCGATCTTCGGAAGTTCGTCCTTCTCCCGCCAGTAATCCTGGGTATGGCGCCATTCCGGCTTGTTCCCCGCCTTGGGCAGCAGGTGGCCACCGCGCTGGAGGTAGCCGGGGTTGAAGTCCTCCGGGTCCATCCAGGGGCCGAGAGGCATGTCCTTGTCCTCGGGCCGGAGCTCGGGCGTCACGCGCTTCACGCCCTTCTTCTTCATGTGGTTCAGCAACCGGCAGACGAAGTCGCCCAGGAGGTCCACCCGCAGGGTCCAGCTGGCGCGGAAGTAACCGAACACCCAGACCAGGTTCGGCACGCCGGTGAACATCATGCCACGGTAGGTCACGGTCTGGGACAGGTCGAGGGGCTTGCCGTCCAGGGTCATCTGGATGTCGCCCAGGACGCTGAGGTGGAAGCCCGTGGCGGTAACGACGATGTCGGCCTCGATCACCTTGCCGGACTTCAGCTTCACGCCTTCCGGCACGAAGCGATCGATCTCGTCGGTCACCACGCTGGCGTGGCCGTCGATCACCGCCTTGAAGAGGTCCCCGTCGGGGACGAAGGCGATCCGCTGGCTCCAGGGCCGGTACTTGGGTGTAAAGTGTTCCGTCACCGCCTCGTCCCCCAGGAAGGCGCGCACCCCGGACAGCAGCTCATCCCGCACGGCCTCCGGCTCCTCGAAGGAGCGGCGGGTGAACTCGCCGCCGTCGAACAGGATCTTGCGGCGGACGATCTCGTGGATCCAGGTCTCGTCGATCTCCAGCTGGCGCAGGATGTCGGCCAGCTCGTTGGCGTTCCGGCCGGGAATGAAATAGGTCGGCGAGCGCTGCAGCAAGGTCACGTGGGCGCACTTGCCGGCGATGGCGGGCACAAGGGTCGCGGCCGTGGCGCCTGAGCCGATCAGCAGCACCTTCTTGCCGGTGAGGTCGAGGTCCGTGGGCCAGTTCTGCGGATGAACGATGCGGCCGGAATAGTCCTCCATTCCCTCCCACTCGGCGGTGTAGCCGACGTCGTGGCGATAATAGCCCTGGCACATCCACAGGAAGTTGCAGGTGAAGGTGACCGTCTCGTCCGTGTCGAGGCGCCGGGCCTCCACCGTCCAGGTGTTGTCCAGGCTGGACCAGGCGGTCTTCAGAATCTTGTGCCGGTAGCGGATGTACCGCCCGATGTCGTTCTCCTCGATCACCTCGCCCATGTACTTGAGGATCTCCTCGGCAGAGGCGATCGGGGCGTTGACCCAGGGTTTGAAGCGGTAGCCGAAGGTGTAGAGGTCGCTGTCCGAGCGGATGCCGGGATACTTGTGGGTGGTCCAAGTCCCGCCGAAGGTCTCCTGGGCCTCCAGAATGACATAGCTTGTCCCCGGCGTCTGGGTCTGAAGGTGGTAGGCGCCGCCGATTCCGGAAATCCCGGCGCCGACGATCAGGACGTCGAAGTGCTCGGTCTTGGTCGCCGCCTCACGGTCCAGAGTTTCAGTTGCGCTCATGGAAATTCCTCGCCTGCCTGCCTCCCTGTCCGTCCATCCCGTGCTGCGGTGGCGCCTCCGGGCCCCGATCCTCGCCAGGGGGGTTGGCTTGGGCCTGGACCCGAAGACGCGACAGCACTGTGCGAACCATGACGCACCCGGCTCATTGATCAAGATCAATATGCTGTCCGGCGCTGGCGCTGGCGGGCTCAGCCCCTCAGTTTAGCGCCGGTCGCCTTCTCGGCCGCCGCGACGATCCGGGCCGAGAGGGCCTCGATGTCAGCGTCGGTCAGGGTCCGGTCCTGGGGCTGGACCTGAACCTCCACCGCCACCGACCTGAAACCCTCCTGCACCCCGGAGCCCTGGTAGACGTCGAAGATCCGCGCCCCGGTGATCAGGGCCTTGTCGGCGGCCAGGATCGGCCGGACGAGGTCGCCGGCGGGCGTCCCCTCCGGCAACAGGAAGGCGAAGTCGCGGGACAGGGGCATCAGGGGCGAGGGCTGGAAGGCCTGCCGTGTCTTCACGTCGCGGCGCTTCGGCTCCGGGAGCAGGTCGAGGTGAAGTTCGAAGCCCAGGAGCGGTCCCTCCACGTCCATCGCCTTGAGTACGGCGGGATGCAGTTCGCCGAACTCCGCGACGACCGTCTTCGGACCCAGCTGGAGGCGCGCCGACCGGCCCGGGCTCCACCAGGGCGCGGACTGGCCCTGCACGATCTGCAGGGGCGGGGCCGAGAGCTCCGAGAGAAGGGCCTCAAGGTCGCCCTTCAGGGAGAACAGGGCGTCGTCGGTCCGCCCGTCCCAGCGGCGGGGCGGGTGCGGCGCCAGGACGACGGCGATCACCGCCGACTGGTCCTGCGGCTGGTCGCCCCGGTAGACGGGCCCGATCTCGAACAGGGCCACATCGGGATAGCCCCGCCGGGCGTTCCGCCCCGCCGCCTCGATGAGGTTGGGGAGGATCGAGGGCCGCATGCAGTCCAGGTCCGCTGCAATCGGGTTGGACAGGACGAGCTCCGCCGCGCCGCCGCCGAACCGCTCGGCGTTCGCCCGCTTCATGAAGCTCCAGGTGACGGCCTCGGCGTAGCCGTGGGCGGCAAGGGCGCGCCGCGCCGTCCGCATCCGCGACTGGCGGACCGTCAGCACGCCGCCCGGGGCGGGCCGCGCCGGGGGAAGGGGGGTTGCCGGCAGGGCGTCGTAGCCAGCGATCCGCGCCACCTCCTCGACCTGGTCGGCCTTGCCCTCGACGTCCCGGCGCCAGGAGGGCGGGGCCACCGTCTCGCCCTCCAGGCCGAAGCCCAGGGCCGACAGGATGCCGTCGATGCGTTCACGGGGAATGGACAGGCCGGACAAGGCCTCGACATAGCCGCGGTCGAAGGCGATCGGCGTCGGTCGCGCGGGCGCACGCCCCGCGAGCACCGCTTCCGAGGGTTCACCCCCGCAGAGGTCCAGGATCAGGCGGGTCGCCAGCTCCAGGCCGGGGAGGAGGCTTTCAGGGTCCACGCCCCTGGCGAACCGATACTGCGCGTCCGAGGCGATCCCCAGCGTCCGGCCGGTCTGGGCGATGCGGATCGGATCAAACAAGGCGCTCTCGATGAAGACGTCCGTGGTGGTCTCCGAGCAGCCGGTGGACGCGCCGCCCATCACGCCGCCCAGGCCGATGGCGCCTGAGGCGTCGCCGATCACGCAGATCTCCGGACCCGCAGTATGGGTCTTGCCGTCCAGGGCCTCGACGCGCTCGCCCTCGCGGCCGAGCCGGGCCTCGATCCAGCCGCCGGACAGGCGCGCCGCGTCATAGACGTGAAGCGGCCGGGCCCGGTCGAAGGTGATCAGGTTGGTGATGTCCACCAGGGTGCTGATGGGCCTCAGGCCGATCGACTTCAGCTTCTGCAGCAGCCAGTCCGGCGAGGGGCCGTTGCGCACGCCGCGGATCAGCCGGCCGGCGAAGGCCGGGCAGGCGCCGCTGTCGTCCAGCCGGATTTCGACCGGGCAGGGGAAGGTCCCCGCCACCGGGGCGACGGCCGGGGTCTTCAGGCGTCCCAGGCCGACGGCG
>JBJTFE010000272.1:0-8484 GCA_046093265.1 Phenylobacterium sp.
ACCATGCCGATCATCCGCGCCCCGGTCATGACATCATCCAGCATGTTCAGGTAACGGGGCTCGAAGATGCGCAGGGGCAGCTCCGCCCCGGGCAGCAGGAGGGCGCCGTCCAGCGGGAAGACCGGAAGGGTCTGGGGCAGCTCGATGCGAAGGGGCCGGGGCGCCATGGTCCTTAAGAGAACAGGATGGCGGAAAGCCGCCGCCGGCCGTGCCGGGCCAGGTCGGAGGCGGCGCCCGCCGCCTCGAAGACGGTCAGGAGCTGGGCCCGTGCGGCGCCCTCGTTCCAGTCGCGATCTGCGGCGATGATCTGCAGGAGGTGGTCCATGGCCGCGTCGAGCCTTCCCGCGCCGGCCAGAGCCAGGGCCAGCTCGAAGCGGGCCTCGTGGTCGGCGGGGTCTGCGGCGAGCCGGGCTTCGAAGGCGGCGGTCTCTGCGGGGGCGGCCTCGGCCAGGGCCAGGGCGGCGCGCACGCTTTCCAGCCCAGGGTCCCTGGCGCCTTCCGGGGCCATGGCGGCGATCTCGGCGGCGCGCTCCCGGTCGCCACCCTCCAGGTAGACCTTGGCCATGCCGCCCAGGGCGCGGACGTCCTGCGGGTCGGCCTGCAGCACCCGGGCGAAGGCCTGGGCGGCGGTGTTGAGGTCACCGGCCTCCAGGGCCTCGCGTCCGGCGGTCAGGAGTTCATCCGTTGCATCGGCCGGGGCCTGTGCGGCCAGCCGCTCCACGAAGGCCTTGATCTGGCTCTCCGGCAGGGCTCCCGTGAAGCCGTCCACCGGCCGGCCGCCCACGAAGGCGAAGACGGCGGGGATGGACTGCACCCTAAGCTGACCCGCGAACCTCGGATGCTGGTCGATGTCGATCTTGACCAGCTTGACCTTGCCCTTCGCGGCGGTGACGGCGCGCTCGATGGCCGGACCCAGCTGCTTGCAGGGGCCGCACCAGGGCGCCCAGAAGTCGACGATCACCGGCGTTTCGCGCGAGGCCTCGATCACGTCGGCCATGAAGCCGGCGTCGGTCCCGTCCTTGATCAGGCCGGCCGGGGCCGCGCCGCCGGCGGGGGCCAGGTTCTCACCGATCAGGCTCATGAGGATCTCCGGAAAAGGGCTGCGGGTGCAAGATGGACCTTTCGAGCCTCGGCTTCAACGCGGCGGAAGCGGCGAAAGGGTCAGGCGCGGGAAATCCACGACCAGGGGCTCGCGGCCCAGATGGTCGAGGAAGGCCCTCATCCCTGCCTGATCGACCGTGGTGGTGGCCGTGTTCTCGAGGGGGTGGAAGCTGACCTCCTCGGCCTCGGCCAGGGCGAGGTCCAGCACCAGGCGCACGCGGCGTTGCGGGTCGTTGGCCAGGGCGAACAGGGTTACCGAGCCCGGCGTCACCCCGAGGGTCTCGGCCATCCGCTCCGCTGAGCCGAAGGACAGGCGGGCCGCGCCGATCACCGAATGCAGCCGCTTCAGGTCGATCGCCGTGTCGTCCTTCGCGCAGACCAGCCACAGGTCTCCCCGGGCGTCCTTCAGAAACAGGTTCTTGGTGTGGGCGCCGGGGATGCGGGCCTTGACCGCTCCGCCCTCCCCCACCCGGAAGACGGCGGGATGGTCGAGGGTTGCCTGAGCGATTCCCAACTGGTCGAACAGAGCAAGAAGGCCGGCGCGGTCGAGCATGGCGCTCCTTACCCTCCTCCCGGTCCCCGGAAAAGCGGTGGACGCTGCGCGCGCGCCCTCGCTAAGGGGAAGGTCAGGACAGATGAAGACCGGGAGCCCGCCATGGAGCTTGAGTGCTATCCCACCAACGAGCGCCCGCCCGAGATCGTGCCCGGCCGGCCCCAGCGCGCCTGGATGGACAAGTTCACCGCCCGGCACCCCTATCGCTGCCTGCCCCTGTCCATGGCCAACACCACGGGCTGGGAGATCCTCTGCCCGATGAGCTTCACCGCCGAGTGGAATGGCGGCGTCATGCAGGAGGACATCACCCTCACCCCGGACCGGCCGCACCCGGACTTCCACCGCTTTGTGATGAGCCACTTCTCGTCGGGCGTCGTCACCATGCATCCGGGCTACCTGTTCCGCACGCCGCCCGGCTGGTCGGTCCTGGCCCAGGGCCCGCCCAACCATGTGAAGGACGGCATCCAGCCCCTCTCGGGCCTGGTGGAGACGGACTGGCTGCCCTTCCCCTTCACGATGAACTGGATCTTCACCCGACCGGGAAAGGTGCGCTTCGAGAAGGGCGAGCCCTTCTGCTTCATCACCCTGATGAAGGACCGCGAGATGTCCGAGTTCCAGCCGGTGATCCGCTCGATGGCCCGCAACCCCGAGCTGCGCGGCCAGTACGACGCCTGGGAAAAGCACCGCGCCGAGTTCAACCGCCGGATCATGCGCTTCGATCCCGAGGCCACCAAGGAGGCCTGGCAGCGCTTCTATTTCCGGGGTGAACTGCCCGACGAAACCGGCCCCGCCCCCGCCGAACACGTGAACAAGCGCCGCCTCAAGACCCCCCGCTTCCTGGGCTGAGACCGTCTTGCCAAGCCGGCGGGCCTCTGCCATAAGCCGGCTCCCGAACATCGGGGCCCCGCAAGGGACCTCACGGAGCGCGGGCGTAGCTCAGGGGTAGAGCACAACCTTGCCAAGGTTGGGGTCGGGCGTTCGAATCGCCTCGCCCGCTCCAGAATCGGAAAACCGGTGGTCAGAGGGTCCCTAAGGTTGCGGGGCCGCTCCGGCGACCGCGAACCCGCACCGAGCCCGGAAACCAAGACCGAATGTCCCACCCCAAGTTCATGACGTACACGGAGCGCCAGGAGGCGTCGGCCGCCGCCAAGAAGGCGATGCTGGAGCGCCTTAAGCCCAAGCCTCACGTCACGGACCCCAACCTCGAGGCCCGCAAGGCCGCCGCCGCCGCCGAACTGGAGGCCGTCCGCGCCGCCCGCAACGCCGAGCGCGCCGCCAAGCGCGCCGCCGCCGCCGAGGCCGAGCGCCTTCGCCTCGAGGACGAGGCCTTCACCCAGGAAGCCCGCGAGCTGGAGCTCCGAGCCCGCCAGAAAGAAGCCCGCGACCTCCGCTACGCCGCGCGGAAGCAGAAGCGGAAGTAGGCAGGGGCCGCATCAGACGGGAATCGAGCCGCCGTTTCCCCTGGAAGCCGGGGTTGGGCGCAGTCGGCGCCATTCCGGCCCCGCGAAGATGTCGTCGAGCTCGCCGTGGACGCGATGAAAACACGCGCGCCTTCGCGTTTCGAGCGCTTGCAGGCAGGCCGCGACCGCAACTTTTTTCCACCTCACACGATGGGCGTATCCACCGTGGAAAAACGCTGTTCAGGCAAGGCCTACGGAAGAATGCCGCGGCGCGTGAGTTATCTTGCGAAAGACCTTTGCCTAACTCTTCGCATCGCGTGTCGAATGGATCACCGCATCGGCCGCGCGTGCAACGACATCGTCGACCGATGCAGGCACTATGTGACTAGGCAAGTACTGTCGTACTGCGGCCAAGGGGAACGCGATCAGAGCCAGTCGGCAAGCATCCAGGTCAAAACCGCGACCGCGCGCGAAAGACTTGAGCGCCGATGACGTCCGCGCGTTGGTCTCGCGAATGCGACGGGTCAAGGCCGGCGGCGATCCGGGCCCCAGGAATTCGCGGCTGCTGCAGCACGGAAGGATGATCGCTTCCAACCGCCTCTCCTGGCGGAAGCGGGGCTTCTCAAGGCGTCGAAGTGGCTCAACTGTGACTGCTGGCGCATGGTGACTGTGCTCCTCGTCGCCATGGCCGTGGCGTACGCTGCGACTGCGACCGGACGCGTCAGCACGGATGTCGCCCGGCTCCTGGGCGTTCTCGCCGCTCTGTTCTCTGGCCTGAGCGCCGGGGTCGACTGGCGCTCCCGCCATGGCGTTAATCGAAGCTTCGGCCGCAAGCCCCTGAACGGCGATGGGAGCATCTTGAATCGCGCGGTAAAGCCGTATATACGCGTATATTCACACCATGCGACGCCCTTATGCCAGTCGTCCGTACCCGAACCTTCCGAAGCGGCAACAGCCAAGCTGTCCGGCTCCCCAAGGACGTCGCTTTCGGCGACGACGTGGAGCTCGTCATCGTCCGCTCCGGTGACGTCATGACAATCTATCCCGCTGAGACGACGATCGCGGAGATGATCGACCGGCTCCGCACCTTGCCCGCGCCGCCCGATATCGAACGGCGCGACGAAGAGGACCTTCCCGAGCGGGAAGGGCTCTAGGCTTGGCGTATCTGATCGACACGGATGTCGCGATCCATCTTCGCGACGGTGACGCGGACGTGACCAGCAAGATAGGGGCGCTGGACGATGCGGTTCTCATGTCGATTGTCACCCGGGTGGAGCTGGAAGGCGGCGTCCACCGTGTTCCAGAGCAGGCATCGGTTCGGCGCGCGCGCCTCGACGTAATCCTGAAAGCCATCCCGGCCCTTGCCTTCGACGATACGGCGGCGGACGCGTACGGCGCCATCGTCGCGCATGCGGGCTATTCACGGCGCAAGCTGCTTGACCGGATGATCGCCGCGCAAGCCCTGGTCTATCGCTCGACCTTGGTGACCTTGAACGGCGCCGATTATAGAGACGTCCCCAATTTGAAATTGCTGACCTGGTGATGCAGCGAGAGGGATGCGTCCCCCAACGTGATACCCCTGAAGGAAGTGGCCGTGGTGAGGAATGTCGCCATGGCTGGAACGGGAAACGAGGCCGCCGGCATTTCAACCGATTGCACGGTATGCTTGTCGAGCATCCCATCCGCGATCGCCTGCGCCTTTGAGGCGGTGGTGAGGATCACGCGCGGGTCGTCTTTTCAGCACTTCCGGCCAAGACGCGATGTAGGCGGCGTGATCCGGCCGGGTATGGTGCGCGATCCCGAGATCGGCGAGCATGAGGACGGCGGCGCGTTCATCGTATCCGTGGACAGGATCGGTCATCTCGGGCCAGCGCCATAGGTTCCGCGCCAAGTCGAGGCCATGCCGCAGGCGCCATCAATCCGGCCTGGAGGATCTCTTCCATTCCGCCTGCGAAACCCGAGAATTGCGGCTTGAAGGGGCCCCGCAAGCGGGCGACCCTGCTCCTGGGCGAGTAGTCGCCGGGGGGAGGTCCTGATGCGCAGTTTCGACGCCGATCCGGCCGGGGTCGGGACGGGACCCCTCGGGCAGAAGGCGCATCGCCGGCACATCGAACATTCCGGGCGTCTGGAGCGGCGGCTCTACGCGCCGCGGCCCGGGGTCTGGTGCCTGGTGGGCAACGGCCTCTCGAACCAGACCTTTATCGAGGGCCCGGCGGGGCTGATCGCCATCGACACCGGCGAGAGCGTGGAGGAGATGCGCGCGGCCCTGGCCGAGGTGCGGGCACACACCGCCGCCCCGCTGGTCGCGGTGCTCTACAGCCACTTCCACTATATCGGCGGCACGAAGGCGGCCCTGGAGGATGCGGGGCGGGCCGACCTGCCCATCCTGGGGCATGAGCGCATCCCCCTGAACCTGGCGCGCACCTCCGGCGAGATCGGGCCCGCCTACTCCCGCGGACTGATCCACCAGTTCGGCCTGCGCCTGCCGCCCGAGGGGCCCGACGCCCTGGTCAACGAGGGGCTGGGCCTGCACTTCCGTAATCCCGAGCACGCCCCCTTCACTGCGGGGTATCTTCCCCTGACCCTGGCCTTCCGGGGCGGCGAGCGCCTGGACCTGGCGGGCCTGGCGGTGGAGATCCATCACGCCCCCTCCGACGCCGACGACAGCGTCACCTTCTGGTTCCCGGAGCTGGGAACCTGCGTCCAGAACCTCGTCTGGCCGACCCTGTTCAACGTCTTCGCCATCCGCGGCGAGGCGTACCGCGACCCCCAGGTCCTGCTGGCCGGGATCGACCACATCCTGTCCCTGGGGGCTGAGCACCTGCTGGGAACCCACGGCCCGCCGATCTCCGGCGCCGCCGACATCGCCGCCCGGGTGACGCGCTACCGGGACTCCCTCCAGTTCCTCTGGGACCAGACCGTGCGCGGCCTGAACCGCGGACTGACCGCCGACGCCCTGGCTCACGCGGTGAAGCTGCCCGCGGCCTGCGACAACGACTACCTGACCAGCGAGTTCTACGGCGTGGCCGAGCACCACGTCCGCCAGATCCCGCCGGCCTTCGCGGCTGGGTCGACGGCGAGCCCGGCAAGCTCTTCGTCCTGCCCCCCGCCGAGCGGGCGCGGCGGCTGGTGGAGGGCTTTGGCGGGGCGGCGGCGGTGCGCACTCAGGCGACGGCGGCCAAGGGGTCAGGCGACCTGCGCTGGGCGCTGGAGCTGGCCTCCTGGCTGGTCGGGCGGGCCGAAGCGGAGGCCGGCGACCGCGCCCTCCTGGCCGGCGTCCTGCGCGCGCTCGCCCAGGGGACCTCGGCGGCCAACATCCGCAACTGGTGCCTGACGCGGGCCCTGGAATTGGAGGGCGCCCTGGACCTGTCGCGCCTGGCCGAGCATCGCCTGCGCCCGGCCCAGCTGGCGGCCCGCCCGCCGCGCGAGGCCCTGCACCTCCTGCGGGTCATGGTCGACCCGGCCCGGGCGGAGGGGATCGACCTGCACCTCGGCCTTGACCTTCCCGACGCCGGGACCGCCGGCCTGCACGTGCGAAACAGCGTCAGCGTCGCGACGGACGGCGCAGGGGCGACCACCCGTCTGGCCGTCCGGTGGTCCGACCTCGTCCGCGTCCTCGGCGGGGAGGCGCGGCTTTCGGAGCTGGAGGCCTCGGGCGCCCTGGCGATCACTGGCGACGCGGCCGGCGCCCGCCGGGCCCTGGCGGTCTTCGATCTGCCGGGTCTTAAGGGCTGAGGCGACCTTGCTTCGTGCGCTTCCCATCCTGATCCTGGTTCTCGCCGCAGGCCCGGCCCTGGCGGACCCCTGCCATGTCGTGCCCCAGAAGGGGCCCATGCCCGCCAGCCTGGCTCGGGGCGAACGCTTCTCCGGCCCGGTGGTTCATGTCGGTGACGGAGACTCCCTCTGTGTCGCCGTGGGCCCGAGGCGCGGCGCCGACTGGGTGGAGGTCCGGCTGGCGGATTTCCACGCGCCGGAACTGAGAGAACCGGGCGGCCACGCCGCTCGCGACGCCCTCGCCCGGATCACCTCCGGCCGGCGGGTGGACTGCGTGTCCCGGGGACGGACCTGGGACCGGGTCGCCGCCGACTGCCGGCTGGGCGGGCGTTCCCTGGGCGAGCGGATGCGATCGGCAGGGGTCGCAGAGGGCGGTCGGGGACGTCGGAAGGCGACGTCGTCGCTCCACTGAAATCGAGGGCTCCGATGCGCCCGGCGACGGACCCAGCCCCAAAGCCCTCAGGCGGGACCGGACGTCGCCGTCCTGCGCCTGTGGCCCCTGGGCTGGGGCGCAGCCAGGGCGTGGGCCGCCTTGAGGGCCGACACAAGCGTCGCCTCATCCACGACCCCCAGGTCACAGCGCGTGGAGCCCATCCGGCCCCATCCGCCCGGGACGGGCGAAAAGACCTGCGGCGCCTGTTCACAGAAAAAGTCCTGCAGATCGGGGTCGATCATCAGGTTGATGTCGGCGCCGTCGCCCGCCAGCGTCGCGAAGGTCTTGCGCGGCGTCCTGAAGGCGGTCCGGTCAAAGTGCGGACGCTCGGACGCGCCTTCAAAGCCCAGCGCCAGGGTTCTCGCAAGATCAGGGGTCACAGCCATGCCAGTCAGTCTACCACCCCCGGCCGCCAGGGGTCAGACCCGCGGAAGTCTCCGTGAAGCCTGAGGATCCCATCGCCCGGGCGGCGGCGGACGTGATCGGGCTCTATACCCGCCACGCCGACCTGTGGGACCGGTTACGGGGCTCTGACCTTGGGGTGGAATCCGCCTGGATGGGGCGCTTCATCGCTCGTCTTCCCCCGGGAGGACGGATCCTGGACCGGGGCTGCGGGACCGGAAGGCCAATCGGCGCCTGGCTTCTCGACCAGGGGTTCCACGTCACCGGCGCAGACGCCTCCGGGCCCGCCATTGACCGGGCCCGCGACCGGTTGCCCGCCGGGACCTGGATCTGCGCCGAAATGCGGGGCCTGGACATGGGACAGACCTTCGACGGGCTCCTGGTCTGGGACAGCCTCTTCCACCTGACGGCGGCGGACCAGGCGGCCCTGTTCCCGGTCCTTGGCGCGCACGCCGCCCCGGGGGCCGTCCTGATGTTCACCTCCGGGCCCGATGCCGGCGTGGCCATGGGTGAGTTCGGCGGCGAGCCCCTCCACCACGCCAGCCTCTCTCCGGCCGATTACCGGGCGCGGCTGGCGGACGCGGGTTTCGGAGTCCTAGACTTCCGCCCGGAGGACCCGGACTGTGGGGGTCACTCCGTCTGGCTGGCCCGGCGTCTGCTTGGCTGAAGGCCCGCCAGGGCCCATATCGGAGACGACAGCGAGGGAGGGACCCATGCGGGCCGACGCGGAATTCGACATCATCGTCTATGGCGCCACCGGATTCACCGGGCGGCTTGTCGCCGAGCATCTGGCGCGCACCCAGCCGCCCGGGGGCGAGGTC
>JBJTFE010000273.1:0-11975 GCA_046093265.1 Phenylobacterium sp.
GTGGTGATCAGCTTCGACCTCGACGCCCGAAAGGTGGTCGATATCTCGGAAGCGGCGCAGGCGGAGTTCCGCAGCCGCGCGATCCCCGGACTGGGTCTCTAGCCGACCAGGTCCAGGAGGGTCGACCGGACCAGGTCCGGCCGCTCCATGGGCAGGAAGTGGGTGGTCCCGGGGATGACCTCCAGCCGGATCCGGCCAGACGCGGTGAGGGCCGCCTCGTGCCCGTCCGAGCGGCAGGTAGAGCCGGTCTCGGCCTTCAGGATGCGGATGGGAACGTCCGCAGCGTCGAAGGACGGCCAGGGGTCATGGCCGTGGCTGGCGAAGTTCGAGGCCTCCCATGCCGGCGGGCAGTTCAGCTCCACCTCGCCAGACGGCGTGTCGTGGAAGCCGTCCTCCACGTAGTCGGCCAGCATGTCGGGGGTCCAGGCGCGGAAGGCGCCCTTTCCGGAATAGGAAGCGATCACCGCCGCCTTGCTGGGGAAGACCGCACGCCGGCGCAGGGCGCCCTGCAGCAGGGGATTGTCGGTGTTGAGCGGTCGGTTCCCGTTCTGGGCGGCGAAGCCGGGCGGCATGACCACGGGATCGAACAGGGCGATGCCCCGGACCCCGCCGGGGCTCTTGGCCGCGGCCATCAGGCTGACCGTCCCGCCCATGGAGTGCCCGCCCAGCACGGCGTCCCGGATGTCCAGGGTCTCCAGCACGGCCCTCAGGTCGGGAACCAGGTCGTACCAGTTGCGGGCCGGGTCCTCGAGGCGCGGCGGCAAGCCGGACAGCCCATGCCCGCGCTGGTCGACGGCGACGATCCTCAGCCGGTCGGTCAAGGGCCCGAGAATCGAGCGGTAGGTCAGGGCGTTAAAGCCGTTCGCATGGGAGAAGACGATGTCCACCGGGCGGTCCTGGGGGCCCATCTCGATGGCGGTCCCGTAGCCTCCGACGGACGGAAGGTCGAAGCGCAGGCGGCGGAACGCGAATCCCGGAACGGTGCTGGTCATGGACGAACGGCCTCCCCTTGAGGCTGTTCTATCGCCTCTGGACCTGCGGCGCACCCGCAAGGATGCCCCTTGCGGCCGGACGCGCGCCGGGACTAGGTCGGAGCATGAGCCCGGGCGATGCGCCGATCGAATGGACCGAGGATGGACGCCCGCGCTCGTCCCTCTACGGCGACGCCTACTTCGGGGCCGACGATGGTCTCTCGGAGTCGCGGGCCGTGTTTCTCGAGGGATGCGACCTGCCGGCGGCCTGGGCGGGACGCCGGAACTTCACCGTTGGCGAGCTGGGGTTCGGGACCGGCCTCAACATCCTGGCCCTCCTGGATCTCTGGCGAAGGGAGGGCCCACCTGGAGGGCGCCTGCACCTCTTCAGCGTTGAGGCCCACCTTATGCCGCGCGAAGACGCCGAGCGCGCCCTCGCCGCCTGGCCGGAGCTAGAGCCTCTGGCGGCGACCCTCCTCGCCCGATGGCCGGAGAAGCGACGAGGCTTTCACCGGATCGATCTGCCGGAATCCGGGGCCTGTCTGGACCTCGCGCTCATGGAGGTGGGGGATGCCCTCGCCCAGTGGGAAGGTCGGGCGGACGCCTGGTTTCTCGACGGCTTCGCTCCCGCCCTCAATCCCGACATGTGGCGCGACGAGGTTCTCCGGGCGGTCGCCGCACGGTCCGCACCGGGGGCCCGGGCCGCCACCTTCACCGTCGCCGGACAGGTCCGCCGCGGGCTTGGGGCGGCGGGGTTCGAGGTCCGTCGGGCGCCCGGTCATGGGCGCAAGCGCGAACGTCTGGAGGCCGTTTTTCCGGGACAGGGCGAAGACCCCGGGCCGGCCGGACCGGTCGCGGTAATCGGCGCCGGGATTGCCGGGGCGGCGGTCCGCCGAGCCCTCCTGGCTCTGGGCGTGGAGGCCGTCCCATTCGAGGCCGAGGCCCCCGGAGCAGGCGCTTCCGGGAACCCCGCAGGCCTCGTGACCCCGCGCCTCGACGCCGGCCTGGGGCCAGTCGCCCGGCTGGCGGCCCAGGCCTACCTGCGCGCCCTCGACGTCTACGCAGGGCTCCCAGGGGCGGTGATCGCCCGGGGGGTCCTGCAGCTGGCGGCGACTGACCGGGACGCCGGGCGGTTCGCCCGGATCGCCGCCTCGGACCTCTTCCCGGAAGGGACCCTCAGGCTCCTCGATCCGTCGGCGGCCTCGGCGCGGCTCGGAGAGGTCACCGACCGGGCCGGCCTCGACCAGCCCGGTGCGCTCAGCCTCGACCCCCGCAGGGTCCTCCGGGCCTGGTGCAGGGCGCCTTCCGCCGCACGGATTCAGAGCCTTGAGCCGACCGATGGCGGTTGGCGATTGTCGGGCCCCTCAGAGCCGCAGATTTTCCGGACCGTGATCCTCGCGACCGGCGCAGACCTTCGACACCTTTGGCCGGCGGCGCCGATCCTGCCCGTACGCGGCCAGGTCAGCTGGGTCGCCGCGCCGGACCCTGAGACGCCTCGCGCCGCTGGCTGGGGCGGCTACCTGGCGCCCATGGCTGGAGGCTTCCTGTTCGGCGCTACGTTCCGGCGGGAAGAGGTCTCCACCGACCTCACCGACGAGGACCACCGGGCCAACCTCGACAACCTCGCCAAGGCGCGGCCGGCCCTCGCGGCGAGCCTGGCCGGGGCGGCGCTGGGCGGCCGGGCCCGGGTCCGGGCCACCACCCGGGACCACCTGCCCCTGGCGGGCGCCGTCCCGGAGGCGCCGGGCCTTTTCGTCCTCGGAGGACTCGGATCCCGGGGCCTGACCTGGGCGCCGCTGCTGGGCGAGCATGTCGCGGCCCAGGTCGCCGGCGCACCCTCGCCCCTTCCCGGAGACCTCGCGGCCCAGGTGGACCCGGCGCGCCGCTTGGCGACCTGAAGGCCCGGATGGTCATCTTCCCGCCGCGGTTCCCGTGTCCTATGGTCCCATTGTTTCCGAGGAGACCTGAGATGTTTCGATCTCTCGCACTGGTCACTGCGGCCACCCTGGGTCTGTCTGCGGCTGCGTTGGCCCAGACCGAACCCAAGCCCCAGCCCGACAAGACGGACGGCAAGGCCGCGACGTCGGTTCATAGGAGCTGCTTTTTCAGCCGTGATGTGCGCGGCTTCGCGGCCCCGGACGACAAGACCCTCTACCTCCGGGTCCGGGCGAAGGACGTCTACAGGCTCGACATGAAGGGGCGTTGTCCCGAGCTCGACTGGGAACACAAGATCGCCCTCGACAGTCGGGGCTCGTCCGCGATCTGCGGTGCGATCGACGTCACGGTCCTGGTGAAGACTCCCATCGGCATGTCCCGATGCTCGGTGGAGACGCTGACGCGTCTCACTCCCGAGGAGGTCGCCGCCCTGCCCAAGAAGTCGCGGCCCTGACCTGGACCTCCGGGTGCACGCGCCCGTGCTTTCGCGCGGCGGGGAAGACGAATACGCTGGGTCGATAGCTTCCCACCTCGCACTGGAGTGCTCGCGTGTCCCTCACCCGGCGGACCCTGGCCCGCCTGATCGCCCTGGCGCCGACCCGGGCCTGGGCGTCCGAAGGACCCCTCGTCGCGGCGGCGTCGGACCTCACCGGCGCCCTGCCCGTCATCGCTGAGCGTTTCCGGCGCGCCGGGGGCGGACCGGTCCGGCTGACCTTCGGGTCCTCCGGCGCCCTGACCCGCCAGATCGAGGCGGGCGCGCCCTTCGAGGTCTTCCTAAGCGCCGAAGCCAGCCTCGCGCGCCGCCTGGTGGCGTCGGGCCGCGCCGAGGGTCCGGGCCGGGTCTATGGGCAGGGTCGGCTGGTGCTCTTCGCCCGGAAGGGGTCAAGGGTGCGCCCCGCCGGCGGGTCCGCAGAGCTGGTCCGGGCGCTGAAAGACGGCCGGATCCGGAGGATGGCCATAGCCAACCCGGACCACGCGCCCTACGGCCGAGCCGCCCGGGAAGCCCTGACGGCCCTCGGGGTCTGGACCCTGGCGGAGCCGCGCCTCGTCCTGGGGGACTCCGCCGCCCAGGCCGCGCGCTTCGCCCTCACCGGCGGCGCCGACGCCGGCCTTCTGCCCCTGTCCCTCGCCCTGGGGCCGGAGCTGGCGCGGGCCGGCGCCTACGGCCGGATCGATCCGACCCTTCACGCCCCCCTGGTCCAGACCGCTGTCGTGCTGCGCGGCGCCAGCCGGGAAGGTCGGGCCTTCTTCGACTTCCTGGCCTCACCCCCGGCCCGGGCCGTCCTGAGAAACTTCGGCCTGGGCCCTGAGGGAGACGTCTGACCCTTGGACGCCGTCGCCTTCGCCCTGTCCTTCAAGCTGAGCCTGTGGACCGCCTGCCTGCTGGCGCCCATCGGCGTCCTGGTGGCCCGCACCCTGGCCTATCAGGTCCGGCGCGGCCGGGCGGTGCTGGAGGGGCTGATCGCCCTGCCCCTGGTCCTGCCACCCACGGTCCTCGGCTTCTACCTGCTGGCGGCCCTCGGCGACGCCTCGCCCCTGGGCGCGGCCTGGACCGCCCTCGTCGGCCAGGGGCTGGTCTTCAGCTTCGAGGGTCTGGTGGCCGCCTCTCTGATCGCCAACCTGCCCTTTGCGGTCCAGCCCGCCCTGCGGGCCTTCGAGGCCATCCGGCCCGAGCTCAGAGAGGCCGCCTGGGTCAGCGGACTTGGCCCCTGGCGGACCTTCTGGACCGTCGAGGCGCCCTTGGCCTGGCCCGGGGTCCTGACCGGATTCATCCTCACCTTCGCCCACACAATGGGCGAGTTCGGCGTCGTCCTGATGATCGGCGGCTCCATTCCCGGCGAGACCCGGACGGCGGCCCTGGCCATCTACGACAAGGTCCAGGCCTTTGACGACGCAGGAGCCGGTGTCCTGGCGGCGGCCCTGGTCGCCGTCTCCGTGGTGGCCATCATCGCCGTCCAGGCCCTGGGCTCGCGGCTGGCGCGCCATGACCGCTGAACCTGTCCTCAGCCTGTCCTTCCGCCGCGGCGGTCCGGCGCAGGTCGCCGCCGATCTCGACCTTGCGCCCGGCGAGATCCTAGCCCTGACCGGACCGTCGGGCGCCGGCAAGACCACCCTCCTGCGCGTGGTCGCCGGCCTGATCCGTCCGGGCGAGGGGCGCATCGCCTGCGACGACGAGATCTGGCTCGACACCGCCGCCGGCCTCTTCATCCCGCCCTTCCGCCGCCGGACGGGGCTTGTCTTCCAGGCCTACGCCCTGCTGCCGCACATGACCGCCCTGCAGAACATCCTGATGGCCATGGGCGACCTGCCCCGGGACCAGGGGCGGGAGGAGGCCCACAGGCTGATGGCGGCCCTGGACCTATCTGGCCTCGAGAACCGCAAGCCCGCCAACCTCTCGGGCGGTCAGCAGCAGAGGGTGGCCATGGCCCGGGCCCTGGCCCGGCGGCCCTCGGTTCTGCTCCTGGACGAACCCCTGTCTGCCGTAGACCGCCGCACCCGGCGCAGGGTCCGCGACCAGCTGGCCGCCCTGCGCGAGGCGGGAGGACCGCCCATCCTGCTCGTCACCCATGACCTCGAAGAGGCCGCCGGCCTCGCCGACCGGCTGGCAGTGATGGAGGCCGGCCGGATCCTGCGCTGTGGGCCACCCGCGGAGGTGCTGGCCGATCCGCGGGTCGCCGGGGTCCTCGACCTCGGCTGAGACCTCAGACGCCGGGCGCCAACCGGATCTGCGCCGGCCCCTCGATAAAACAGCCCACACGGGCGGCGTCAAAGCCTGCCGCGAGGAGATGCGCCAGGACCGCTCCGGCCGCCTCGGGCGCAGCGGCGACCAGAAGGCCGCCGCTGGTCTGAGGGTCGCTGAGGAGGTCCCGCCGCCAGGGTTCAAGGGCCTCCGCCCCATGTACCTCGGCGCCGTAGCTGTCCCAGTTGCGCACGCTGGCGCCGGTCCGCACGCCCTGCCTGGCAAGGGCCTCCGCTCCGGGCAGGAGCCGAGGGGCGAGGGGATCGATCTCCAGGGTCAGGCCGGCCCCCCGGGCCATCTCCAGCCCATGCCCCAGGAGTCCGAAGCCGGTGACGTCGGTCATAGCGTGGACGCCCTTAAGGGCCGCCAGGTCCGGTCCCGGCGCATTGAGCCGGGTGGCCGAACCGACCAGGGCGGCATAGCCCGCCGAGTCCAACCGCCCCTGCTTGAAGGCCGCCGACAGGACCCCGACCCCGAGGGCCTTGCCCAGGATCAGCTCGTCCCCCGCCCGGGCGGCGCGGTTGGTCATCACCCGGTCGGGATGGACGAGGCCCAGGGCCACCAGGCCGTAGATAGGTTCAAGGCTGTCGATGGAATGGCCGCCGGCGATGGGAACGCCCGCCTCGGCGCAGATCTCCGACCCGCCCGCCAGGATACCGCGGATGGTTTCCACCGGCAGGACGTTGATCGGCATGCCCACGACGGCCAGCGCCAGGATCGGCTTGCCGCCCATGGCGTAGACGTCCGACAGGGCGTTGGCGGCGGCGATGCGGCCGAAGTCCCGGGGATCGTCCACCATGGGCATGAAGAAGTCGGTGGTGGCGACCAGGGCCTGTTCGTCATTCAGCCGCCAGACGGCCGCGTCGTCCGAGGTCTCGGTGCCGACCATCAGGCTGGCGAAGGGGGCGGCCTGTGGGGCGCCCGCCAGGATCTGCTGCAGGACGCCCGGCGCGATCTTGCATCCGCAGCCGCCGCCGTGGGCCAGGCTGGTCAGCCGCACCGGGCCCTCCGCCGCTCCGCCGGCTTCCGCCATGCCCCGTCCCTCCTGTTCAGACCGCCGTGTCGCGGGTGTATACCAGCGGCCCATGACCCGCGCCCCCGATTTCCCGTCGCGCCAGGCGGACCTGGTCGCATGAGCGGCCCCGAGACCGTCGCCTCCGCCGGCGCCGCGACCCGGGCGCGCTTCGACATGGTCATCGACGTGCGCAGCCCGGGCGAGTTCGCGGAGGACCATGTTCCCGGCGCGGTCAACCTGCCGGTCCTCGACAATGCCGAGCGCGCCGAGGTCGGGACCCTCTACGTCCAGAAGTCGCGCTTTCTGGCCCGCAAGGTCGGCGGCGCCTATGTGGCGCGGAACATCGCCGGACACCTGCTGGGCGCCCTGGCGGATCAGCCTGGCGGCTTCCGGCCCCTGGTCTACTGCTGGCGAGGCGGCATGCGTTCGGGCGCCATGGCCCACATCCTGTCGCAGGTGGGCTGGCGCGTGGGCGTGCTGGCCGGCGGCTATCGCACCTATCGCCAGGAGGTGACGGCGCGGCTCTATGACTCCCCGCCCGGCTTCCGCGCCCTGGTCCTCGACGGCCCCACCGGGTCGGGCAAGACCGAGGTCCTGCGCCGGTTGCCGGCCCTGGGGGTGCAGGTGCTGGACCTGGAGGGCCTGGCCGGGCACAGGGGCTCCCTGCTCGGCGCCCTGCCCGGCCAGCCCCAGCCGGCTCAGAAGATGTTCGAGAGCCGCCTGCTTGGCGCCCTTGAGGCCCTCGATCCGTCGCGGCCCGTGGTGATCGAGGCGGAGTCCAGCAAGGTCGGAGAACGGATGGTGCCCCCTGCGGTCTGGACCGCCATGTCACAGGCGCCGGCCTTCAGCCTCTCGGCGTCCCCGGAGGCCCGCGCCGCCTACCTGGCCGGGGGCTATGCCGAGAGCGCCCGGGACGTGGAGGCCCTGGTGGCCCTTCTCTCCCGCCTGCCCAGCAAGCCGGGCGCCCGGCGCCTGGCCGAGTGGCGGGCCCTGCTGGAGGCGGGCGACCTGGAGCCCGTGGCCCTGGCCCTGGTGGAGACCCATTACGACCCCGCCTACCGCCGGTCCTCGCGCCAGCACGCCCGGCCGGAGGCGGGCCGCATCGACCTCGCCGGCGTCACCGGCCCGGAACTCGACCGGGCGGCCGAGGCGGTGGCTGCCATCTTTCTGCGATAGCGGCCTTCAAAGAAGGGGGAGCGCCCAGAGGCGGGTAGGCATCACTAGGGTGGCTGCTAAGCCTATTTCGATAGAATTATCGTCCCTTCGAATATAGCTCTCTGCTTAATCTCCGGAGGAAGGGATTCATCGAACATGTCGAGTACTCTGAGAGCCCATTCCGGGATCTGGATACCATTCAGTCCCGTCGCTAATCTCATCTGGATCTGGGCAACATCGCGAAACAGCGTCTTGTGGTAGTTGTGCGTGACAAAGGATACTCGCGAGAAGCCGCTCTCGAGTGCAACTTTCTCGATTTTCTCTTGAGAGAAAAGCCACTTATCATCAAGGCACTCAAAATGGGGGCTATCCACGTCAGGATTGGTCCGCGCCGTGATGTCGGTGATCATCCCACGCATGGCGGCTTCCACCCGGGAGTCCAAGCGATTGTTGAAGCGACCGACCCTACTGAGAATAGTCTTGTAGGCAAGACTCATGAGCGAATATCCGTCAAATGGCTCAAAAAACATTGCCACTCCACCAGGCTTTAGAGCCCGGGCAGCTGCTCGTATTCCAAGATTAGGGTTGGTCAAATGATGAAGTATCGCGGATCCTGTGACAACGTCGAACTTCTCTTCTGCAATGTGTGAACTCATTGAGTCCATAACTACGCAGATTACATTATGATGAAGATTGAGTTTGCGTAGATTGCTAGCAAGTATAGTGAGAAGCTCTGAAGATAGATCAGTTGCTACGAATCTCGCTGCGCTCGATATACGTGAGAACGGTACGACAGAATTGGCTCCCGACCCACTACCGAGATCGAGTACGTATGGACTGTCAGGAAAAATGAGATTCAGTGTTTCGATTGACTGATTGAACAAACTTTCGAAGTGCCCCGATGAGGCATATCGTCCGTCATAATCTGAGGCGTGTTCTGTGAACTGCTCCGAGATTGTTGCTGTGGAATCATCCTCCGCGATCCTCCATACGGGCTCTGACCCGCGCGACTGGGACAACAGCGACAACTCGGACTCAAACAGGGGGGCCACCCAGGCTGGTAGGGTTGCGCTCTGGTTTCTTGATGGGGGCGCGAGAGTGTCTGTCACTTGGGATAACCGGTCCAGGGGGGTCGCGACTCAGAACCAAGCCTCAGATATGCACCCCGCAGTCTGGCTCCAATACTAGATAGAAGTGAAGTCTGGAATGCCCAAAGCGCAGCGGCCGCTTATCGTTGAAGCTGACACCCAAATGAAAGAACACGCGGACTGGCTCCCCGCCTTTGCGGATCCCGAGATACGACCGCGTGTGACTCCCTTCGCAGGCGAGGATATCGACTGGCTACTGCGGAATGACGCAGGGGACAGGCTGATGTTCGCCTCGGACTACCCTCACCACGAGGGCACGGACGACCCCATCGGCCGCCACGAGCAGACCCCGGGCGGGGGTCGGAGAGACCCTGCCCGAGAACCTTCACAACCCCAACTTCGAGGCCTCTTTCCCGGACCGTAGGTGGTGGTGAGGCCGGCCACAGGCCCCGGACCCAGCGGCAAGTTAGATGAGGAATAATGGTGGACGTGACAGGGATCGAACCTGTGACCCCCTCGATGTCAACGAGGTGCTCTACCGCTGAGCTACACGTCCGGGGTCGGCTTCCCGGTCGGGAAGCGGAGGCGGCGGTATACCGGCGGGGCGGGGCAGGCGCAAGCGGGCAGAAGACCGGCCTGCGCCGGTTCAGGCGGCCAGCATCCGATCAACCGCCACCACAAGATCTCGCAGATGGACCGGCTTTGACAGGACGCGCGCGCCGGGTGGCGCCTCCACCTCCGCCTGCAGCGCCACGGCCGCGAAACCGGTGATGAACATGATCTGCAGGCCCGGATGGCGCTGCGCCGCGAGGCGCGCCAACTCGATTCCGTCCATGCCCGGCATAATGATGTCCGTCAGGAGCAGATCCCAATCCCGGTCGATATGGCGAGCGGCGACCTCGCCGTCGGGACAAGCTTCGACCTCGTGGCCGGCGCGCGCCAAAGCGCGGGCAAGGAAGCCCCGGAGGGAGTCATCGTCTTCGGCCAGAAGTATGCGGGCCATGGCGCTTTCTGAGGCGGCCTCCGTTACAGGCTGACGGAAGCGGGTTTGACCGCAGGATGCAAGAGGGGCTCTTATGGCGGGATGGAGCTTTCCGCCGGGAATTTGCAGATGTCCACAGCCTTCGACATCTGCTGGCCCGAGAACGCCGGTGGATCGCCGGCGACGTCCCTGGTCTGCGCCTCGCCGCATTCGGGGCGGCGCTATCCCGACGACATGAGCCCGGCCCTGGACGCGCTCTGCATCCGGCGCAGCGAAGACGCCCGGGTCGACGAGCTGGTGAGCGCCGCGCCCTCCCTCGGAGCGCCCCTGATCCGCGCCCTGGTCGCCCGGGCCTATCTGGACGTCAATCGTGACCCGTCCGAGCTGGATCCCCGGTTGTTCCGCGACGTTCCGCCGGGCGAGATCAGGGCGGTGTCGCCTCGCGTGGCGGCGGGCTTGGGCGTGGTGGCGCGGGTCGCTTCGGGAGGGGCGGAAATCTATGACCGGCGGCTCAGCCTTGCAGAAGGTCTCGCGCGCATAGATCAGGTCCACCGGCCCTATCATGACGCCCTTTCGCGGCTGCTTGCCGGGGCCCGCAAGGCCCACGGCCTGGCCGTGCTGATTGACTGGCACTCCATGCCCGCCTCGGCGGCTCCCGGGGTGGACTTTGTCCTGGGCGACCGGTTCGGCGCCGCCTGCAATCCAGCCCTGACGGCGCAGGTGGAAAGGCTTCTGTCGGAGGCCGGCTTCCGGGTCGCACGAAACATGCCCTTCGCCGGGGGCTACACCACCGAGCACTATGGCCGGCCTGTCCGCCGGACCCATGCCCTGCAGATCGAGATCAACCGCAGCCTCTACCTGGACGAGGTCCGGCTGGAGCCCAACGCCGGCTTCCCGCTTCTGAAGGCGACCCTGGGCGGGCTGATCGCCCGACTGGCGGACACCGACTGGCGCCCCCTCCTGCAAGCCTGACGACCGCGCCTGCGGTGGTCTACGGAGCCCGGGCCAAAAAAAAGCCGCGCCGGTAAAGGCGCGGCAGTTCATTAGGGAGGAAACGCCCAGGAAGGGCAGAAGCGTCAGCGACGCCTCACGTTGGGGAACCTAGATTGCAGCGCATCAAAGTTCAAGGGCATACGATCGGTTTTCACGGCCCGAAGTGTGAAAAAACAGACATGTTCCTCACATTCAAGGCGAATTTGAAACATTTGTGCGCCTATGCTATGCTGCAACGCACAATAAGCGCCTTCCGCAGACGGAACTGTCCGGGGCGTCTGGCGCTGGGGCGCGGAACCCCCTACAAGCGCGCGCTTCCACAGATAAGATCGTCATGCAGCTTCGCAACATCGCCATCATCGCCCATGTCGACCACGGCAAGACCACCCTGGTCGACCAGCTCCTCGCCCAGTCCGGCGCCTTCCGGGCGAACGAGGCGACCGTCGAACGCGCCATGGACTCCAACGACCAGGAGCGCGAGCGGGGGATCACCATCCTCGCCAAGTGCACCAGCGTGCTCTGGTCGGGCGAGGCGGGCGAGACCCGCATCAACATCATCGACACCCCCGGCCACGCCGACTTCGGCGGCGAGGTCGAGCGGATCCTCGGCATGGTGGACGGCTGCGTCCTGCTTGTGGACGCCGAGGAAGGGGTCATGCCCCAGACCAAGTTCGTGCTCGGCAAAGCCCTCAAGATGGGCCTCCGTCCCATCCTCTGCCTCAACCAGGTGGACCGGCCGCACGCCGACCCGGACAGGGTTCTGAACGACGCCTTCGACCTCTTCGCCGCCCTCGGGGCCACGGACGAGCAGCTCGATTTCCCCCACATCTACGCCTCCGGCAAGAACGGCTGGGCCACCCTCGACATGGCCAGGCCCAACGCCGACCTCGCGCCCCTGTTCGATCTGATCGTGCGCCATGTCCCGGCGCCGGCGGCCAGCCAGCGCAACGAGGCGCCCTTCCGCATCCTCTCGGTCCTCATTGCGAACGACCCCTTCCTGGGCCGCCAGCTGACCGGGCGGATCGACTCCGGCAAGGCCGTCCCAGGCCTCGCCATCAAGGCCCTGTCCCGGGACGGCCAGGAGATCGAGCGGGGC